>JACCXV010000296.1 GCA_013696835.1 Gemmatimonadota bacterium
CGGCATGATGCGGCGGGTGATCGTCGGGTGAGGAGCGTCACCCCGTGAGCATGCCCCCGATGGCCGAGCAGAGGCTCTTCATCGGCGGCGAGTACGTGGAGGCTCTCTCCGGCGCCACGTTCGAATCGGTCAATCCGGCCACGGAAGAGGTGCTCGCCGAGGTGCCGGAAGCGGGGCCCGAGGACGTCGATCGCGCGGTCAAGGCGGCCCGCGCGGCGTTCGAGGGACCCTGGAGGAAGGTCTCAGCCGCGGACCGGGGGCGCCTGCTGTGGAAGCTCGCGACCTTGATCGAGAGGGACGCGGACGAGCTGGCGGAGCTCGAGACGCGGGACAACGGCAAGCCGATCTTCGAGTCGCGCAAGATCGACCTGCCGAGCGTCGTGGACAATCTGCAGTACTTCGCCGGCTGGGCGTCCAAGATCCACGGCGAGACGATCCCCGTGGCCGGTCCCTATCTGAACTACACCTTGCGGGAGCCGGTCGGGGTCGTCGCGGCCATCGTGCCCTGGAACTTCCCCCTCTCGCTCGCGACCTGGAAGCTCGCGCCCGCCCTCGCCGCGGGGAACACGGTCGTGCTCAAGCCTGCCGAGCAGACGCCGCTGACCGCGCTCCGCCTGGGCGCGCTGGTCGCCGAGGCCGGCTTCCCCCCCGGCGTGGTGAACGTGATCACCGGCACCGGGCAGATCACGGGGCGCGCGCTCGTGGATCATCCCGACGTGGACAAGATCGCCTTCACGGGCTCGACCGAGGTCGGCAAGGAGATCATGCGCCGCGCGGCAGGATCGCTGAAGCGCGTGTCGCTCGAACTCGGCGGGAAATCGCCCAACATCGTGTTCGCGGATGCCGATCTGGAGGCCGCGATCCGCGGGGCGACGAGCGGCATCTTCTACGGCAAGGGCGAGGTGTGCGCCGCCGGCTCGCGGCTGCTCGTGCAGCGCGGCGTCCACGACGAGGTCGTGCAGAAGCTCGTCGGCCGTGCGCGCAAGATGACGGCGGGTGACCCGCTGAAGCCGGACACCCGCATGGGCGCGCTGGTCTCGCGCGAGCAGAAGGAGCGCGTGCTCGCCTACATCCGCAGCGGACGCGAGGAAGGCGCGGAGCTGGTGGCGGGCGGGGAGGAGGCGCACGTGAACGGCGGGAAGGGCTTCTTCGTGCAGCCCACGGTCTTCGACAACGTGCGCAACGACATGCGCATCGCGCGCGAGGAGATCTTCGGCCCGGTGCTGGCGGTGATCCCCTTCGACTCGCCGGAGGACGCCGCGCGCATCGCCAACGACACGCCCTACGGACTGGCCGCGGCCGTGTGGACGCGGGATGTCGGCAAGGCCCACCGGCTCGCGCGCGAGATTCGCGCGGGCACCGTCTGGATCAATGCCTACAACCTCTACGACAGCGCCTCGCCATTCGGAGGCTACAAGCAGAGCGGCTACGGCCGCGACCTGGGCATGCATGCCCTCGAGCAGTACACGCAGGTGAAGAGCGTCTGGGTCAGTCTTGCCTGAGCCGGCCTCGCCCGTCACGGCCGGTTCGCCGCCGTGAGCCCGCCTCGCGGCCGCCCCACCCGGGTCCTCGAGGACCTCGTGATCGCGTCACCCGTGCGGACGCCCATCGGCAAGTTCGGCGGCGCCTTCGCCGAGATGTGGGCGCCCGAGCTCGGCGCCGCGGCGGCCTCAGCCGCGCTCGAGCGCGTCGGCGTGCCCGGACCGGACGTGGACCTGGTCGTCTTCGGTCACGCGCGCCAGGCCGGCAACGGCCCCAATACCGCGCGGCAGGTCGCCCAGCGCGTCGGCGTCCCCGACGAGATTCCCGCGTACACCGTGAACATGGCGTGCGCCTCGAGCCTGCAGGCAATCGTGAGCGGGGTGCAGGCGATCCTGACGGGCGATGCCGACATCGTCCTCGCCGGCGGGCACGAGGCCATGAGCCGCACGCCCTATTTCCTGACCCAGGCGCGCTGGGGCTACCGGCTCGGCTCGGGCGAGGTGGTGGACGGGATGTACCGCGACGGCTTCATGGACCCGATCTGCGGACAGCTGATGGGCGAGACCGCCGAGAACCTGGTCGATCGCTACGGGATCACGCGCGAGGAGCAGGACGCCTACGCGGTCGAGAGCCAGGCGCGCGCGGAGCGCGCGATCGCCGGGGGCCGCTTCGAGGCCGAGATCGCCCAGCTCGCGACTCCCGGCAGGAAGGTTCAGGAGATCGTCGCCCGTGACGAGCACCCACGGCCCGGCGTCACGCTCGAGGCGCTCGGCCGCCTGAAGCCGGTCTTTCGCAAGGACGGCTCGGTGCACGCGGGCAACTCCTGTGGCATCACCGACGGCGCGGCCGCGCTCCTCGTGATGACCCGCGAGGCGGCGATGGAGCACGGGGTGGCTCCCGTCGCCCGCGTGGTGGACTACGTGTCCGTCGGGGTGGACCCGCGGCTCATGGGCATCGGCCCCGTGCCCGCCGTGCGGAAGCTGCTGGAGCGCAACCGCATGGAGCTCTCGGACGTGGACGTGGTGGAGCTGAACGAGGCGTTCGCGGCGCAGGTCCTGGCCTGCGACCGCGAGCTGACGTTCGACCGCGAGCGGCTGAACGTGAACGGCGGGGCCATCGCGCTCGGTCACCCGATTGGCGCCACCGGCGCTCGGATCACGGTCACGCTGCTCCACGAGATGGCTAGGCGCGATGCCACGCTCGGGCTCGCCACGCTCTGCGTGAGCGGCGGCCTGGGCATGGCGGTGCTGTACGAGCGGGTAGCTGCGTGAGCCGCTCCCCCGCGTGAGGATGTGAGCGCCGGCGCGGGGCCCGAGCACGTGCGGATCGAGCGTCGCGGGCGCGTGGCCTGGGTGATCCTCGACCGGGCGGAGCGGCTGAACGCGTTCGACGAGCCCATGTCGCTCCAGCTCTGCCCGGCGCTGCGCGAGGCGCTGGCGGACCCCGACTCCAGCGTGCTGGTGATCACGGGTGCGGGACGCGCGTTCTGCGCCGGCGCCGACATCGCCTACCTGCGTGAGCTGCACGAGCGCGGCGACGGCCGGCGGCTGGGCGAGCTCGTGGCGGCGGGAGGCGACGCGGCCCTGCTCCTGCGCGGCTCTCCGAAGCCCGTGCTTGCGGCCGTGAACGGGCCAGCGGCGGGAGGCGGGGCGAACCTGGCGCTCGCCTGCGATGTGCGCATCGCGGCACGCACGGCGTCGATCGGCCAGACCTTCGTGCGCATCGGGCTCCATCCCGACTGGGGCGGAACGCATCTGCTTCCGCGCATCGTCGGCACGGCGCGCGCGCTCGAGCTGATGTGGTCCGGACGCATGGTCGATGCCTCGGAGGCGCTCGCGCTGGGGCTGTTCGACCGCGTGGTCCCTGCCGACGAGCTCGAGGGGGAGGTCACGCGCCTGGCCGAGCACCTCGCGGCAGCCGCCCCCGACGCGGTGGGGCGCATGAAGGCGGCCGTCTACGCCGGCGAGCGCGCGGCGTTCGAGGAAGCGCTCCGCCTCGAGCTCGCCAACCAGCTCGCCCTCTTCGAGGGGGGGGACGCTGCGGAAGGGTTGCGCGCGTTCCTGGCGAAGCGCGCGCCACGCTTCTCGGGCCAGGCGGCCCAGGCGGCGGCAGGGCTGCCCGCGTGACCGAGCGGCGCCCGATTGCCGCGGTGCGCGGCGGCATGATTCGCACGCTCGATCCCGCGCACCGGCCCGCGCGCGAGATCTACGCGTTCATGATCTCGGCCATCGTGCCGCGACCCATAGCGCTCACGTCCACCACGGATGGCGCGGGAGGCCACAATCTGGCGCCGTTCAGCTTCTTCATGGGCGTGGCGAGCGCCCCGCCGACGCTCGCGATCTCGCTCGTGAGGCGAAGGACGGGTGACAAGAAGGACACCCTGCGCAACATCGAGACGACCGGGGACTTCACGGTCAACATGGTCAGCGAGGACATGGCCGAGGCGATGAACCTGACGGCGATGGACGCTCCCTACGGAGAGGACGAGTTCGCCCTCGCCGGGCTGACTCCGCTTGCGTCCGAGCGGGTCGCGGCGCCGCGCGTCGCGGAAGCGCCGGTGCAGATGGAGTGCCGGCTCGAGCGGGTCATCGAGGTCGGGACCCAGCCGGCGCACCTGATCCTCGGAGAGGTGCTGCTCTTCCACGCGCGCGAAGACGTGCTCACGGAGGGGACGATCGACGTGTCCAGGCTCCGCCCGCTGTCGCGGCTGGGCGGGGCCGACTACGCGCGCGCGGGGGAGGTCTTCACGCTGCCGCGCCCCGTGTCCCAGCGGAAGGGGGGGCCATGACGCCGCAGGGCCGGGCCACGGCGCAGCGCACGCTGCGCATCGCGCACAGTCCCGACGCCGACGACGCGTTCATGTTCTACGCCCTCGCGCGAGACAGGATTCCCACGGCTGGGTACGCCTTCGAGCACGTCCTCGCGGACATCGAGACGTTGAACCGCGCCGCGCTCGAGGGCCTGTACGAGGTGACGGCCTGCTCGATCCACGCCTATCCGTATCTCTCCGACCGGTACGCGCTGCTCAACTCGGGCGCGAGCATGGGGGAAGGATACGGACCCGTGCTGGTCGCTCGGCGGCCGCTGGACCGCGAATCCCTGGCGGCGGCGACGGTGGGGGCGACGGCACGGGAGCGGGTGGCCGTGCCAGGGGCGCTCACGAGCGCGTACCTCGCGCTCAAGCTCTGGATGCCCGAGATCCAGCCGATCGTGCTGCCCTTCGACCGCATCCTCGAGGCTGTGCGCGACGGCGAGGTCGTTGCCGGCGTGATCATCCACGAAGGCCAGCTCACGTTCGCGGACGAGGGACTGCACGCCGTGGTTGACCTCGGGGCGTGGTGGCGCGAGTCCACGGGCCTTCCCTTGCCGCTGGGCGGAAACGCGATCCGGCGGGACCTCGGACGGGAGACGATCGAGGAGGTAGCGGGGATCGTGCGCGAGAGCATCCGCTACGGGATCGAGCACGCCGAGGAGGCGCTCGAGCACGCCCGCGGATATGGCCGCGGCCTGACGGCCGAGCGGGCGGCGCGCTTCGTGGGCATGTACGTGAATCAGCGCACGCTAGACTACGGCCCGGACGGGCGCCGCGCGGTGCAGCGGTTCCTGGATCTCGGCGCGGAGTCCGGCTTCATCGCGCGGCGTGTGCGCGTCGATTTCGTCGGCGCGGGCGCCGCCGCGTGATCGCCTCCCGCATCCAGCGCGTGGCGGTGATCGGCGCCGGCACGATGGGCGGGGGGATCGCGCAGGTGGCCGCGCTGTCGGGATTTCACACGCGGCTCGTGGACGCCGACCTGGCCGCGGGCCTGCGGGCCGCGCAGGGAATCGAGGCGCGACTCCGCAGGGGCGCCGAGCTGGGCAAGGTGCGGCCGGAGGCCGTCGAGCCGGCGCTGACGCGCCTGCAGGTGGCCTCGGGGCTGGAGGGCGCGGTCGAGGACAGCGATCTCGTGATCGAGGCCGTTCCGGAGGATCTCGAGCTCAAGCGCGAGACCTTCCGCCGGATCGTCGCCGCGGCCCCGCGCTCGGCGTTGCTCGCGTCCAACACCTCCTCGATCCCGATCACGGGCATCGCCGCCGCGGCCGATCCCGCACGCACCCTGGGCTTGCACTTCTTCAACCCCGTGCATGTGATGTCCCTGGTGGAGATCGTGGCGCCCGACGAGCTCGACCCCGCCGCGCTCGAAGCCGCCCGGACCTTCGTCGCAGCACTCGGAAAGGAGGCGATCGTCGTGCGCGACGCACCCGGCTTCGCGACGAGCCGGCTCGGCGTGGCGCTCGGGATGGAGGCGATTCGCATGCTGGAGC
>JACCXV010000301.1 GCA_013696835.1 Gemmatimonadota bacterium
CGCGGCGGCCGCGGGCTGCCGCGCGGCCATGGACGCGGAGCGCTTTCTGGAGGCGGTGGACGAGGGCATTCCGTCCGAGGTGGTGCTGGCGGTCCGGGCCGGCGACCATGGCTGAGCGCATGCGGGCGGTCGTGAAGGTGGACGAGTCGCCGGGGGAGGCCGGTACCGCGGTGACGGACCGGGCGCTTCCGGAGATCGGCCCCGACGAGGTGCTCCTGCGGGTCCGGGCGACCTCCATCTGCGGGTCCGACCGGCACATCTTCCACTGGGACCCGCCCATCCGTAAGACGATTCAGCCGCCGCGGGTATACGGCCACGAGTTCTGCGGCGAGGTCGCCGAGGTAGGGCGCAACGCCAGCCGGCCAGACCTGCGGCCCGGCGATGCCGCGAGCGCGGAGATGCACGTGACCTGCGGCACCTGCTATCTCTGCCGCACCGGCCGTGGACACGTCTGCGCGCGAACGAAGATCCTCGGCTTCCACGAGGACGGCTGCTTCGCCGAGTACGTGAAGGTTCCCGCCGGCAACGTGATCCGGCTGGACACCGCCATCGCCCCGCTGCGAGTCGGGGCCTTCCTCGACGCCCTCGGGAACGCCGTGCACACGATCGAGGACGAGCGGATCTCCGGGGACCGGGTGGCGATCCTCGGCTACGGTCCGATCGGCGCCATGGCGGCGGCCCTGGCGCATCACCTCTCGGCGGCCGAGATCTACGTGCTCGACGTGAGCGACCGCGCGCTTGCCCAGGCCCGCGCGTGGGCGGAGTCGAAGGCCGCGACGAACGTGCGCGTCCTGTCCACCTCCGGAGAGGCGGCGGCGTCCGCTCTTCAGGAGGTGCTCGAGCGCACCGGGGGTGGTGTGGACCTGGTCCTCGAGATGTCGGGCGCCGAGAGCGCCATCAACATGGGGCTCAAGATGCTGCGGCACGGAGGCCGCATGTCCCTGCTCGGGATCCCGAGCCGGAGGGAGCTCACCCTCGCCGACTACACGCACGATCTGATCTTCAAGGGCGTGACGCTGAACGCCATCATCGGGCGGCGCATGTTCTCCACCTGGCACCGCATGCTGTCGCTGCTCGAGTCCGGCCTCGACGTGGGCTTCGTGGTCACGCGCGAGTTCCCTTCGCTCGATCACTTCCACGAAGGCATGGCGCTCTTCGACAGCCACGAAGCGCTGAAGGTCGTGTTCTACCCGGATGGGAAGGGGAGCTGGTAATGGTCGCAGCGGGGGAGGGCTCGCAGGTCCAGGCCGGCGGCCCCCGGGCTCCGGCGACCGACCTGATCGAGTCCCTGCGGGCGGAGCTCGCCGCGCTGGCGGAGGCGCGCACGCTCAAGCACGAGGTTCCACTGGCCGGTCCCCAGGGGGCGCGGGTCGGGATCGCGGGCCGCGCCGAGCCCGTGATCATGCTGACGTCGAACAACTATCTCGGACTCGCCGCCGACCCCCGCGTCGTCGAGGCAGCGATCGACGGGCTGCGTCGCTTCGGCAACGGCATGGCGTCCGTGCGTTTCATCTGCGGGACCCAGACGCTGCACCGCGAGCTGGAGACCACGATTGCGGCCTTCTTCGAAACCGACGACGCGATCCTCTACACCTCGTGCTGGAACGCCAACGAGGCGCTCTTCGCGACCGTCCTGGGGGAGGGCGACGCCGTGTTCAGCGACGAGCTGAACCACGCCTCGATCATCGACGGAATCCGGCTCTGCAAGGCAAGCCGTTACCGCTACCGCCACAACGACGTCGCCGACCTGGAGCGCCAGCTCGCCGAGGATCGCAGCCGTCACCGGATCGTGATCACCGACGGGGTGTTCAGCATGGAAGGCGAGATCGCCCCGCTCGTGGAGCTGCGCGACCTCTGCCGCCGTGAAGGGGCCTTGCTCGCGGTGGACGACAGCCACGCGACCGGCGTTCTCGGACGGCGGGGCCGGGGCACGGCGGAGGAGCTGGGAATCCATGGCGAGGTGGACATCGTGACCGGCACGCTGGGGAAGGCGCTGGGCGGGGCCGCCGGCGGCTTCATCACGGGGCCACAGCCGCTGGTGGACGTGCTCCGGCAGCGCTCGCGTCCCTACCTGTTCTCCAACTCGCTGCCCCCGCCGATCACGGCGTCGGCGCTGCGCGCGTTCCAGATCGTCGACGAGGATCCGGCGCTGCTGGCGAGACTCCGCAACAACACGGACTACCTGCGGGGGCGGCTGGCGGAGCTGGGCTTCGAGGTGCGGCCGGGCGTGCACCCCGTGATCCCGCTCATCGTGGGAGAGACGGCGCTCGCGATCCAGATGTCGCGCGAGCTGCTCGATGAGGGAGTCTACGTCTCGGGCTTCGGCTACCCGGTGGTTCCGCAGGGAGATGCCAGGCTGCGCGTCCAGGTCTCGGCCGCGCTGTCGCGCGACGACCTGGACAGCGCGCTCGAGGCCTTCGGCCGCGTTGGCCGGAGGCACGGGCTCGTCGCTTGATCCTCGTTCGTCGAGCCCGGTCCTACCGGGGGCCCATCCCCCGGCCCGACACACTCAGAGCCAGCTTTCACGACCGCGGTAGTACGCTGCCGGCGCGTGTGGGTGCGCCTCCCGAAAGATCCGGTAGCGGCGCAGCGCGCGCTCGTACCTGCGGTCCGACGTGACCAGCCGCCGGTGCGGGATGCGGTACAGCGCCCGCTCCACCGACCACACGTTGACCTCCCCCAGCCGCCAATCGGCGCGCGTCAGCTCGTCGAGCTGCGCCGTCCCGTAGCCGACGATCCTGCCGGAGCCGTCCACGTAGGGATCCACGTAGCTCAGGACGAGGTCGCGCACGGATCGGAACACGGGCCTGCGGCCGTGCAGCCCCGCGTCGCGGGATCGCGCCACGCTGCCCCAGCGCCGCCCGCGCCGGTACAGCAGGAGCACGTGATCGAGGTTGTCCTGCGACTCGAGGTCGAGCACGAGCGGCGGGTTGCCGTGCTGCTCCAGGATCGTGGCGGCGGTCAGCACCGCCTCGAGGCAGTGTGCCTCGCCGGCGCACACCACTCCGCGGAACGTGCGCAGCGTCGGCCCGCAGGTCTCGCGGTTGTAGGGCAGGGAACGCAGGAAGCGCTGTACCTGCAGCGGCGTGCGGTGGGCGAGCACCACGCGCCGCTCGCACGCGCGGAAGGAGCGCAGGGAAGGCGCGCGCGTGGGCTACTCGTAGCGCAGCGCGGCGATGGGGTCGAGCCGCGCCGCCTTGTTGGCCGGAAAGAGGCCGAAGGTGATCCCGATCAGCGACGAGGAGAAGACCCCGACGGCGTACGACCAGGCCGGGATGGCGAGCGGGAAGTTCACCAGCTTCGCCGCCACCACGGCCAGCAGCGTGCCCAGCAGCACGCCGCCCACTCCCCCGATCCCGGTCAGGATCGCGGCCTCCACCAGGAACTGCAGCAGGATGTCCCGCCGGCGGGCGCCGACCGCCTTGCGGATCCCGATCTCGCGCGTGCGCTCGGTCACGGAGACGAGCATGATGTTCATGACCCCGATCCCGCCAACCATGAGGCCGATCGAGGAGATCACGATCATGGCCAGGAACACCGCACCCGAGATCTGGTCCCAGAGTTCGAGGAATGTCGTGGAGTCCAGCAGGTCGAAGTCGTTCTCCGCCCGGTAGGGGAGATCGTGGCGCAGCCGCATCAGCGCGATGATGGCCGAACGGGTGCTGCGGAAGATCTCCGGGCTCTCGGGCTGGATCATGAGCATCAGCGTGTCGTCCTCCTCCGCGAAGTCGCGCCGGTACGCCGTGTAGGGCAGGATGACGCGCGCGTCCTCGCTCATGCCGAACAGCAGCAGGTTCTTGCGCACCAGCACGCCGAGCACGGTGTACGGGAAGCCGCCGATGGCGATCCGCTTGCCCACGGGATCGATCTGCGGGAAGATCTGCTGTGCCACAGCCTCACCGATCACCACCACGCGCCGCGCCGCGCGCACCTCGGATTCCGTGAACATCCGCCCGTCGGCCGTCTCCGAGTCGTTCAACGACAGATAGGTCTCGGACGCGCCCGTCACGTACAGGTCCCGGGCGGCGTTCCCCCGGTAGCGGAGGGTGGCCGTCTTGGCCTCGGGACCCGTGCCATACAGCCTGTCCATGAGGACGATGCCCGGGATCTGCCGCTGGATCGCGCGCGCGTCCGCCTCGGTGATGTCGGGCCGTCGCTGCAGCTCCTCGAACTCCTGGTCGCTGTTCACGATCCGGCCGCCCCACTTGCGCAGGAAGAGCGTCGTGGAGCCGAAGCTCTGGATGGAGCCCGTGACGCTCTCGTCCAGGCCGCGCACGAGAGAGGTCATGGCGACGATCGTCGTGATGCCGATCACGATGCCGAGGATCGTCAGGAAGGAGCGCAGCTTGTTCGCCCGCAGAGTGCCCAAGGCGACCGAGAGCGACTCCGCGAGGTCGATGCGTGAGCGGGGTGCGACCGCCGCGCGCGCGTGCCGTCTCATTCGTAGCGCAGCGCCTCGATGGGGTTCAGCCGGGCGGCCTTCATGGCCGGCCAGATCCCGAAGAAGATCCCGACGCCGGAGGAGAGAGCCAGCCCGAGTGCCACGGACCACCACTCGAGGGCCGAGGGCAGCGGGGTGGTGGCGGAGATGAGGAGCGCGACGGCGAAGCCCAGCAGGACCCCGATGAGCCCGCCGAGCGCCGACAGGATCACGGCCTCGATGAGGAACTGCCGCAGGATGTCCCTGCGCCGGGCTCCGAGGGCCTTGCGGATGCCCACCTCCCGCGTCCGCTCCGTAACCGCAACGAGCATGATGTTCATCACCACGATGCCACCCACGACGAGCGAGATCGCGACGAGGCCGACCAGCGCCGAGTACACGCCCGTGGTGATCTGCCGGTAGAGACGGAGCAGTCCCTCGGTCGTCACGATTCCGAAGTCGTCCTCATCCCCCGGCCGCAGCCGGTGCCGGATGCGCAGGATCGTGCGCGCCTCCTCCACGGCCGGCTGCAGCAGCTCGGGATCGGCCGGCTTGACCGCGAGCGTCACGCTCTCGCGCTGGCCGAACATCTTCTGGTACGCCCCGATGGGGATCCCGACGAAGGCGTCCTGGCTCAGGCCGAACGTGGAGCCCCGCTCCCTAGCGACCCCCACGATGGTGAAGCTCAGCGCTCCCACGCGGATGCGCTTGCCGAGCGGGTCCTCGCCCCGGAACAGCTCGTCGACGACGTCGGGCCCCACGACCGCAGCGGGACGGTTGTGCGCCACCTCCGCGGGGCTCATGTGCCGGCCGCGCGCGATCTCGAACTCCGACAGGAACCCGTACTCGTCGCCCAACCCCTGCACCGGCATGCTCTCGACCCTGCGCTGCCGATACGAGACGGCGGTGGAGCCCTCCAGCTTCGCGCTCACGTACTCGATGAAGCGAGCCCCGCGCTTCAGGGCGTCCGCGTCTCTGCGGGTGAGGTCGGGTCGCCGTTGCATCCGCTGCCACTCGGATCGGCTCGTCACGACCGCGCCGAACTTGTCAACCTCGAAGACGTCCGCGCCCCGGCCCGTGAAGAGGTCCGTCACCTTTTGGTTCAGGCCCTGGATCACGGTCACCACCGCGATGATGGAAAGGACCGCGATTATGATGCCCAGCAGCGTGAGGAAGGAGCGCAGCTTGTTGGCGCGCAGCGAGTGGACGGCGGAGACCACGGCCTCGAGGAAGCGCATGCGTCAATGTAGGCGGGGGCCGGCCGCGCGGAACACCGCAGCGCGCTCCGGTC
>JACCXV010000325.1 GCA_013696835.1 Gemmatimonadota bacterium
GGACTGCCGCGGATTTTGCCCCGAGTGCGGAGAGGACCTGAACGTCGTGGACTGCAAGTGCGCGCCGCACGCCGCTGAGACCCGCTGGGAGAAGCTGCGCGAGCTGCGGTCCTGAGCCCGGACACGCGCGCGCCCACCCGAACCGAGCCCGGAGCCCATGGCCCTACCGAAGCGAAGGCTTTCCAAGACCCGCGGCCGCAAGCGCCGCACGCACGACAAGCTGGAAGCACCCGCCGTCTCGCAGTGCTCCAACTGCCTGCAGCCCGTCCTGCGCCACCGCCTCTGCGCTCATTGCGGCCATTATCGCGGCCGCGAAGTGATGGTCATCGAGGAGTTCTAGACCCTCCCACCCTCCTCGAATGGCCCCGCGCATGCGAATCGTGATCGACGCGATGGGAGGCGACTCGGCCCCCGAGGTGCCGATCGCGGGCGCGCTCGCCGCCCTGCAGGAATTCGAGGGCATCGAGATCGTGCTCGTGGGAGACGAGCCGCACGTCCGGCGCACGCTCGGGACGCGGGATCCGGGCACGCGGCTGGCCCTCCATCACGCTTCCGAGCACGTCTCCATGGAAGAGACGCCCACGCTGGGCCTGCGGAAGAAGGACTCGTCCATCTCCGTCGGTCTGCGCCTGCTGCGCGACGGCGGGGCGGACGCCTTCTTCAGCGCCGGGAACACCGGGGCCGTCATGGCGCAATCCATCCTCACGCTGGGCCGCATTCCCGGTGTGTCACGGCCGGCGATCGCGACCATCTTTCCCACCAAGCGCGAGCTCTGCATCCTCATGGACGTGGGCGCGAACGTGGACTGCAAGCCCTCTCATCTCGTCCAGTTCGCGAAGATGGGCTGCGTCTACGCGCGTGACATCTTCCGCGTGGAGCGGCCGCGGGTGGGGCTGCTCAGCAACGGAGAGGAAGCGGGGAAGGGGAACGAGCAGACGCGCGAGGCGCACGCCGAGCTGAGCGCCACGGAACTCAACTTCGTCGGCAACGTCGAAGGACGCGACATCCTGAACGGTGCGGCCGACGTCATCGTCACCGACGGATTCATCGGCAACATCCTCCTCAAGTTCTCCGAAAGCGTGCTCGACTTCATCAACTTCGGAATGAAGAACGAGCTCGCCGGCAGCCCGCTTGCGCGCGCGGGTGCGTTGCTGTTGAAGCCTGCGCTGCGCCGCATGCGCAGGCGCCTCGACTACGCGGAGTACGGAGGCGCTCCGCTGCTGGGCGTGAACGGCATCTCGATCATCGGTCACGGCCGGTCGTCGGCAAAGGCTGTGAAGAACGCCATCCGCGCGGCCAAGATCTCGGCCGAGCAGGATCTGAACGGCGACTTGATGCGCGAGTTCGAGCGCCTTGAGCCGGCGCGCCGGGGAGCGGGCGCAGGGTGAGCGCCGTTCCCGCCGCGGACGCCGTCACCGCTCTGTCGAGCGCCACGCGTCCGTCCTCCGGGGATCGGGAAGGCCTCGCCACCGGAGCCGCGTTCCGGCCGGCCGGCGTGCCTCGCCTGCGAACCCGGGTGGCGATCCGCGGAACCGGGATGCGCGTTCCCGAAGGCATCCTCACCAATGCCGACTTCGAGCGCATGGTGGACACCACGGACGAGTGGATCACCACACGCACCGGAATCCGCGAGCGCCACATCTGCGCGGCGGGGGAGCACGGGGCGGCGCTCGGTGCGGACGCCGTTGCGGTCGCCTGCGCGGAGGCCGGGATCGATCCCGCCGAGCTGGAGCTCCTCGTCTGCTCGACCTCCACCCCCGATCATCTCCTGCCCTCCACCGCCTGCGAGATCCAGGCGCGGCTCGGCCTCCGGCGAGCGGGCTGCTTCGACGTCCAGGCTGCGTGCTCCGGCTTCATCTACGCCACGGCCGTCGCCCAGGGCCTGCTCTCGACCGGCCTTTACCGCAACGCGGTCGTCGTGGCGGCCGAGAAGATGTCCGCGATCACCGACTACACCGACCGCGCGACGTGCGTGCTGTTCGGCGACGGCGCCGGCGCGGCCGTCCTGGTGGTGGAGGATGGCGAGGGGGAGAGCGGGATCCTTTCCTCCATCCTGCGCACCGACGGCACGCAGATGGAGCTCCTGTGGAGGCCCGCCGGCGGCGCGGTCCAGCCGAGCACGCCGCAGACCCTGGCGCGGCGGGACGAGATGCTGAAGCAGGAAGGGCGGCAGGTCTACCGGCACGCGGTGCGGTCCATGGCGGATTCGAGCCGCGAGGCCGTGGAGCAGGCGGGGCTCGCTCTCGAGGACGTCGACTGGGTGGTGCCCCACCAGGCAAACCTGCGCATCATCGAGGGCGTGGCGGGCCAGCTCGGCCTCCCCATGTCGCGCATGTACGTGAACATCGAGCGCTTCGGCAACACGTCCTCGGCCAGCATCCCGATCGCGCTGGACGAGGGCCGGAAGAACGGTCGATTCCGCCCCGGCATGGTGCTGCTGCTCGTCGCCTTCGGGAGCGGCTTCACGTGGGGCGCGCAGGTCATCCGACTCTAGAATCCCCTTCGCCATCTCCGCGCGCCTCGCGTTCCTCTTCCCCGGTCAGGGCTCGCAGGCCGTAGGCATGGGGCGAGCGCTGGCCGAGCATTTCCCCGAGGCCCGCGACGCCTTCTCCGAGGCCGACGCAGTCCTCGGGATTCCCCTCACGCGCCTGCTCTTCGAGGGCCCGCTCGACGAGCTGACGCGCACCCATAACGCGCAGCCCGCGCTGCTCGCGCACGGCGTGGCCGCCCAGCGCGTGCTGGACGCGCGCGGCATCGCCCCGAGGGCGGCCGCCGGCCACAGCCTCGGGGAGTTCACGGCTCACGTCGTCGC
>JACCXV010000366.1 GCA_013696835.1 Gemmatimonadota bacterium
ACCCGGCAACGCCGGACTCCTCCCTGGACGTCGGCGTCTACGCACTCTTGGGGCCCCACCGTCCCGCGTCGCACAATGAAGCCGATGTGAGCGACAAGCCGACGTGGATCCGGCAGCTCGCCCTGTGGACGTCGACCAAGATGCGGCAGGTGGACCGCCTGTATCGCAAGCGAGCAGAAACTCTGCGCTCCGTCGATCGGTTGGTGGAGCAGGTCGTTCTCGCTCTACAGCGCCGCGGTACTCTGGACGACACGGTGCTCGTGTTCACGAGCGACCACGGCTTTCTCCTGGGGGAGCACCGCCACAAGGCGAAGTGGTGCCCGCACGAGGAGTGCGTGAACGTGCCGCTTCTCGTACGCGCGCCAGCCGTGGCTCCACGGCGTGACATGAGCCTCGTCAGCAACGTGGACATCGCGCCCACCCTGGCTGATTTCGCGGGCGCCCTGCCGCGCAGGAAGATGGACGGCCTGAGCCTGCGGCCGCTGCTCTACGGCGCGATCCCTCTTGCGCGAGACGCCGTGCTGCTCGAGTTGCTCGGGTATCCATTCCTGAATCGGAGATTCAGCGCCGTACGCACCGATCGCTGGATGTACGCGGAGTATCAGAACGGCGAGCGTGAGCTCTACGACATGCTCGGCGATCCGGGCCAGCTTCGGAGTCGCGCCAGCGAGTCCGTCTTTGCCGACACGGTCGCAATTCTGAGCGCGCGCTTGCGCATCCTGAAGGCACAGTGAGTCGGAACGGCAAACAGGAGCCCGCAGTGGGGTCGTCCCAGTAGGCTCGGGGGCCGCCCCAGCAGGCTCGGGGGGCCGTCCCCAGCAGGCTCGGGGGGTCGTCCCCAGCAGGCTCGGGGGGTCGTCCCCAGTAAGGGTTCAGCTCGCGACGCGTGGCGAAACCGCGGGCCGCACGCTCGGCCGCAGCTCGGGCCCGGGCGCCCCCAGCACGCGCCATTCCCCTTCCCGCCGCTCGTAGACCCCCGATTTCGAACGCTCGAAGCGCTGCCCGTCGAACGCCCGCACCTCCAGCGTGAGGCCGGGAGGGTCGATCGTCAGCACGTTGTAGGTGTTCGGCTCGTTGCGGTGGCGGTTGGAGATCGCGGTCCCCGCCTGGACGATGAGCATCGCGCTGCTGATCGGGAGCTTCTGGGCACTCACGTCCACCGCGAAGCCCACGTGGAGGTGGCCGGCGAGGACCAGGTCCGCGCCGCACTCGCCGATGGCCCGCAGAGCCCGGAAGCCGCGGCCCACCAGGGGTGGCGACGGTTGTCCGGGTGGCGGGACGAAGGGATGATGCGCGACCAGCACCTTGAAGATGTCGTCGGGGATGCCGCAGAAGACGCCGCGCAGGTGCTCGATCTGCTCGACCGAGATGCGCCCGTTCTTCCACGTGGCCGAGCGCGCGGTGTTGACGCCCACGACCGCGATCCCCCCATCGCGCCAGGCGGGTTGCAGGTCGGGCGTGATGTGGCGGCGGTAGCGGCCCAGCGGACTCATGAACCTGCGGATCACGTCGTAGAGCGGGATGTCGTGGTTGCCGGGGACGACCAGTTGCGGGAAGGGAATGCGGTCGAGGAACTCCCGCGCGGCCCGGAACTGGCCCGTGCGGGCGCGCTGGGTGAGATCGCCGCTCACCGCGACGAGGGCGGGCCCAACGTCCCGCAGGTCGCGGAGCAGGGCTTCGGCCACCGCCGGCTCGTCGCGCCCGAAGTGGAGGTCGGAGATGTGGGCGACGATCCTCACGCGCCGGAGGCTGGCACGAGGACGCGGAGGGCCTTGGGACGAATGCGGTACTCGAGCGGCAGGGCCATGCGCGTCACCTCCCCGTCGAGGGCCACGCGAACTTCCCGGCCCCCGGCCTCGATCCGCATGTCCGGTACGAGCATCGCCTCGAAGTCGCGCGACTGCTCGAGGCGACCCACCGCCGCGCGCGCCAGCAGCTTGAGCATCGCCGCTCGTCCGGTGACGCGGGCGACGTAGACGCTCAACTCGCCACGGTCCAGCCGCTCACGGCCGCCGGCCTCCAGCAGGCTGACGTCGTAGTGGTTGTTGCCGATCATCACGAGCGGGGTGGAGAGGAAGAGCTCCTTCCCTTCGGCCTCGATCCGCACGCGCAGGACCTGGAAGCGGCGAAACGCTTGCAGGGTCGCCCGCACCATCGCCGCCCACTTGCCGCGGCCATGGCGCTCCCGCTGGCGGTCGCGGTCCTCCACCGCCTTCGGGTAGAGACCGATGGACGAGTTGTTGATGAACGAACGGCCGTTCACCTCTCCCAGGTCGACCTCGATCACGTGCCCTTCGGCGATCGTCCGCGCAGCGTCCTCGAGCTCCAGCGGGATCCCGAGGTCCTTCGCGAAGTGGTTCAGCGTACCGAGCGGAAGAATGCCCAGCGGCTTGGAGCAGCGCCCGAGCGCCCCGGCGGCGGCGCTGATCGTGCCGTCCCCGCCGCCGACCACGATCGCGTCCACGTCCGACGCGGCGGCACGCTGAACTGCTTCGGGCATGTGACCACCCTCGACCGCCTCCACCTCCACATCCACGCCGGCAGCCCGGAAGGCCTCGCGAATGCGCTCCGCCTCCCGGTTCGTGCTCGTCTCGTCGATCGAGCCCGCGGCGGCGTTGATCAGCACGACCGCTCTCACGCGGGGAGCGACCCGACAGAGAGAGAACCGCCCGCCACCGGAGCGCCAGGCGAACGGGTACCGGTCAGGCGATGGTCCGCAGGATCTGGGCGATGGCGATGTAGTGGAAGGCGCTTCCCGCCAGCACGAAGAGGTGCCAGAGGGCATGCGAGTAGGACAGGCGACGTGCGTGGTAGAAAAGGGTGCCGACCGTGTAGGCGAGGCCTCCGGCGACCAGCCACGCCACCGAAGCCGTCGGCAGGATGCGCTGCAGAGGCTGGATGGCGACGAGGCACAACCAGCCCATCAGGAGGTAGACCGCGGTGGAGAGGCCCGCGAAGCGGCCCGTGAAGAAGGCCTTGAACACGATCCCGGCCACCGCGAGGGTCCACACGACGGTGAGGAGCGTCCAGCCCACGCCGCCCCGTACCGCGACAAGCATGATCGGCGTATACGAGCCCGCGATGAGGAGGTAGATGGCGCAATGGTCGAGCACCTGGAAGAACCGTTTGGCGCGTGGGTGGACGATCGCGTGATGCAGCGTGGAGACGGCATACAGGCCCACCAGCGAGATGCCGTAGACCACCGACGTGGCGACGTGCCACGCCGTGCCCTCTGCCGCGCTGATCGCCACCAGGGTCGGCGCGGCGACGAGGCTCGCGAGCAGGCCCAGCCCGTGCGTGACGCTGTTCGCTAGGTCCTCGCGCGACACGCGGCTCCCCCCGGCCGCCGGCACGGATCGTTGACCTTCCGCAATCCTCGCATTTCCGGCTTCGAATTCCAGCGCCGATTCCACGTGCGCCGAAGAGCGAGCCGGCGCGGAAGAAGCTTCGAGGGGGTCGCTCACTCGCTTGGCGCAGGTGGCGGTGTTGGAAGCGCGAGGTCGAGCGCGACGCGCCACGGATCGTTCGGCCGGCGCTCCCACACGCGCAGGTAGCTCCCGCTCGCGCCCGGTTTCCGCTCCGCCTCGCTTCTGCCGAGCTCCCAGGCTCCGTAGGTGTAGCCCAGATCGCCCGAGGCCGCGACACCCGCACCGGCGGGCACCCAGCGGGAGGACTGGACGGCGCCGGCGAGCGCGGTCGTCACCGCCATCTTCCCGAGGAGAGGCTGGATGCCGAGCCGCAGGAACCGGATGCCGTCGCTGGCGTGCTCCAGGAACGCGGCGCCGGCGCCCTCCTCCTCGGAGGTGCGTGAGAAGGCGCTGTCGGCTGCGAGCAGCTCGGCCACGGACCGCGCGGCCACCTTCGGCCGGGCGTTCGTTTCCGCACGCGTCTCCCCCGCACCGACCCCGCTCCTCTCCGCACGGCCGTCGGCCGCCTTCACCGCCGCCGCCCCCGCCGCCGGGGAGGCCCATGGAGCGGGCAGAGGAAGCTGCTGCGGGTGAGGCGTGCCGAAGTCGATGGCGACCTTCCATGCCCCGTCCGCCCCCCTCTCCCAGGCGGTGACGTAGGTGCCGTGGCCCACGCCCGAGTCGCCCGCAGCCGTGCTGCGCGCCTCGTAGGGCCCGGTCGTGAAGCCAAGGTCGCCGGCGTCCGACACCTGCGCGAACACGGGGTACCAGGTGAGGCGGATCGGCGGGTCGGGCTGATTGGCCGTCCACTCCTTGCCGGCGACCGGTCCCGGGCGGAACAGGATGGCGTCGTCCGCCAGATGAGCGAGGAAGGCCTTCCGAACTCCATGCGCGCGGGACGCGGCGGCGAACGCGCGCTCGGCCTGGACGAGCGACGCGAGCACTCCATCGGGCACGGCCGGATCGCCTGAGGGGCCGGATCTCGCGGTTTGTGCCACCCCCGGCACGGCGACGACGAAGGCGAACAGGGCACCGAGCCGGAGCGAGCCGAGGTTGAAGCCGGCCACGGCGGCCGCGGACGCTAGGCTTCCCACAGAGCGACGCTCGATCCCACCCAGGTCATGTCCTTGTTGTGGTCCACCCCGTGCATCTTGCCGCGCGAGAGCCGGACGAGGTTCATCGCGAGGGTGAGCTCCTCGGTGGCGTGCGGCCGGATGAACATCATCCGGATCTCGACCTTGACCCCGTTGCCCTCGGGATCCACGACCGCCGGGGCGTACTCCACCTTCTCCTGCACGATCCAGTCCGCGCGCTCGTGCTCCGGGATCGAGTCCAGGTCCGCCTGGCTGAAGTCGATCCGCACGCCACGGCCGGCATACGAGAAGAGCGGCTTCAGGATGTAGCGGGAGGGGTCTCCAGGCAGGCGGCCGCCGCTCAGCACGTCGGAGAGCACCGCCGTCCAGGGGAGCGCGGGGTGCTCGATCAGCGGCAGCGTGTATTTCGACCAGATCCAGTACCAGTTCGGGTGTGCGACCCACTCGACGTCCAGGTCGTCGCGATAGTCGAAAGGCAGGTCGAAGCCGTGCTCCCGAAGCTCGTCGAAGACCACCCGGTGGTACACCCGCCGCACCGGTACCAGGCCGCCGTTGCGCGGGACGAGCAGCTGGTCGCCGCGGCGAACGAGCTCGTGCGCGCCGGCCGTGTGGACGCCCAGGAACTGCCGGGTGGCGACGAAGTCCGGGCGCGTCTTCTGGCGCTCGGGGTGGAGGTCGAGCAGCACCACGTTCTCGGGGTCGTGCGGCCCCACGATCGCCCGCCGCAGGAGATCCAGGTAGCGCTCGCGGTCGAGTCCGGAGAAGAACGGGATCCAGTCGCGATCGAGCCCCGGGGCCTCCTGCAGCGCATCGCGCCACACCTCCGCGAACACGACCTGCATCGCGTAGAGCGAAGCGAATCCCTGCAGCTCGATCACGCGCGGAGCGAGCCGCCCTTCCGAGTCGCGGACGATCGCGAGGTCCACCGCCACGAAGTTCGGCAGCCGGTCCATGCGCGGGGCCAGGTACTCCGGCGGGACGGCGTGCTCACAGCGCTCGATGAGGGCCGGGTCGCGAAGGATGCGCACGATCTCCTCGGCGACGCGCACGCAGCGATCGCGCAGGTCCTGCGGGAGGAACACGGGGGTCTCGGCCAGCCGGAAGTCGAAGGTGGAGTGGAGTCGCTGCCCCATCTCGCGCTCGACCCGTGCATGGAGGGCCTGGGTGTCATGGGCGTTGAAGAGCGGCCGGACGGCTGGATCCATGCAGAGGCCCCCGCTTCAGGAGTGCGAGGCGTCGGCCGCCAGCAGCTCCGTCAGGTCGACGAGGTAGCGGCCGCGCTCGATCACGAGCTCGCCGTCGATCCAGACGTTGCACTCCCGGCCCACCACGTCCACGTGGGTGACCGACGTCCAGTCCGCGCCGGTGTGCTCGCGGTAGGGATGGCCGAAGGCGATGTGCACGCCGGGGATCTTCTCGTCCTGGAGGATGTGGCCGATGACGTTGTTCGTCAGCGCGATGTTCGTGCCGAGGGCGAACTCGCCGACGCGGTTCGAGTTCTCGTCGCAGGTGGTGTAGGCCTCGAAGTCGCGCAGCAGCTCGTCACGCGCACAGGCGAGCGAGGCGATGCGGCCGCCCTCGACGGTGATGGTGAGCGGGGCGTCGCGCAGTTCGCCGTATTTGGCGGCGAACCAGTCGCCCAGCACGCCGTCGCAGACGTAGACGCCCTCCACGTTGGCCGGCGAGGTGAAGATCTCGCCCCCGGGAAGATTGCCCCAGGCGTCTGCGCTGATGATCCCGGAGGTCTTCACCCAGCGCAGCTCAGGAGAGAAGGTGGCACGCAGATCCGTGCCGGCCGGGCTCGTCACGCGGATCTCGCGCGCCCGCGCCGCCCGCTCGAGCGCCCAGCGCGAGAGCGCGTCCACGGCCACGAAGTCGGCGCGCATGCCCTCGTTCATGATCCGCGGCGTGATCTCCACCATGTGGGCGTGGCGGATGC
>JACCXV010000380.1 GCA_013696835.1 Gemmatimonadota bacterium
GAGTAGAGCGAGTCGATGTCGAAGGGCAGCAGCGTGAGGTCCGCACCCGCGAGGGGGCCGGGCTCACCCCCCCGAGGCCCGGGAGCCATCACCGCCACGGTCACGGGACCGACCTTGTCGGCGCAGCCCGCCGCGAGCGCGCTGATCGCGCCCACGACCAGAAGCGTGGCCACGCGCTTCGGTCGACATCCCTTCCTGCCGGCTCCCGCAGGCGCGCGCGAGACGCCGTCCACATTCGACCCACCACGCAGGCTCATCCGCTCTCCTCCTCGTCGTTCTCGGTTCCGGTTGTCTCGTGGACGTCCTCGGGCGGACCCTCGGAGCGCAGACGGTCGAGCGACGCCTCGTCAGGATGGATCGCGGCGAGCACGTACTCCCCGAACCACATTTGCGCCACGTCGCGGATCTCCTCGGCCGTGACCGCCCCGATGCGCTCGAGCAGGCGGTCTCCGAAGTCCTGACCCAGGCCGTACAGCTCGTATTTCCCGAGACGCGATGCCTGGGCGCCGTTCGTCTCGGAGCTGATAATATAGGCGCCCTTGAGGTAGTTCTTCGCGCGCTCTAGCTCGACGTCGGGGATGCGCTCCTCGGCGATCCGCCGGAACTCGTGCAGCATCGCCTGCCGCGCCTCCTCGAACTTGTCCGGCGAGGTGCCGATGTAGCCCGCGAGATAGCTGTGCCCGAGCTGGTCGTTGTAATGGGTCGAGACCTGATAGGCCAGGCTGCGCTTCTCCCGCAGCTCCATGAAGAGCCGCGAATTCATGGAGCCGCCCAGGATCGCGTCGAGGAGGCGGGTGGGCGCGTACTGGGCATCTCGATACGACGGAGCAGGGAAGCCGAGCACGAACCACGCCGCCTGGCTCTCCCGCCGGCGGGCCACCTCGCGCGTTCGCTCCAGCGTCACGCGGCCGTCGGCGCGCGCGGCCTCCCAGCCGTCCGTGCCCGCGAGCCCGAAGCCCTCGAAGCGCCGCAGGAGGTCGTCGGGGTCGAAGTTGCCGACCGCGCCCGCCACCAGCCGCCCCGCGCGGTAGAGCCGCTCCCGGCCGGTTCGCACCGCATCGGGCTGCAGCGCGCGCACCGTGTCGGGATAGCCCAGGACCGGCTTGTGATAGGGATGGCTCCCGTAGAAGGTCTCGCGGAACAGATCGAACGCCGCGGTCAGCAGGCTGTCGTTCTGGGCCTTGATCCGGTTGAGGATCCGAACCTTCTCCTTGGCGATCTCGTCCTCGGCGAACGCCGGCTCTGCGAGCACTTCCTGGAGCAGGTCCAGCGCTCCCGGCAGCTCCTTGCGGGTCGCCCGCAGCGCCACGGAACCGTAGTCGCCTGCCGCCGACGTTCCGAGCTTCGCTCCCAGGTCCGCGAGCAGGTCCTCGACCTCGTCCTCGGAGCGCCGCCGAGTCCCGTGCAGCAGCATCTCCTGCACGAGGTTCGAGAGCCCCGCCTCTTCCGCGGACTCGTAGAGGGGACCCAGGGGAAGGTACAGCTTGAGGGCCACGACTTCGTTGGCGCGCGAGGGCCGCAGCACGGCGCGCAGCCCGTTGGAAAGCGCGTGGACCTCGGCTGGCGGAAGGCTCAGCGGAGCAGCGAGCGTCTCGGCCCTGCCTGCGCCGGCGCGGAAGCGTGCCCGGTCGCTCACGCCGGGTCGGGTCCGGCGGCGGCGATGGCCGGCCGGGCTTCGTCTCTGCCGGAAGAGCCGTGTCCCTCCGCGTCCGGCTCCACGATCACGGTCAGGCGGCTGGCGGGCGCGAAGAACTCTTCCAGGACACGGACGCACTCCTCGGGTCTGACCGCCTCGATGCCCGAGAGGTAGTCGGCGAAGCGCTCGGCACCGCCGAAGAGCAGCTCGAACTCCGCGAGGGTGCCGCTGATGGACGACGCCGTCTCGTTGTCGAAGTCGAAGTCGGCGCGGAGGATGCGCTTCGCCCGCTCCACGGCCGCGGGGGTGATTGCCCCGCGCACGGCCTCGCTCAGCACGACCCCGATCTCCTCGACCACCCGCTCCGTCTGATCCGGGTCGCACACGGCGTCCACGCCCAGGAGCCCAGTCCCGCGCAGGTCGTAGGACCAGGCGGAGATTCCGGTGACCAGGTTCAGCTCGCGCTCGAGCCGGCGGGAAAGGAGCGATGTCGGACCTTCCCCCACCACCAGCGACGCGAGCTCCAGCGCGTGGTAGGAGGGGTGCTCCCGCCCGGGTGTGGTGGCCGCCAGCGCCAGGTACGTCTGCCCCACGTCCTTGGATTCGCGCAGGACCGCTGGTCGGGGCCGGGGAGCCGTGAAGGCCGCGATCGCGCTCGGGGAGCCGCGCCGATAGTAGTCGAACGCGGACTGCACCGCCCGCAGCGCGGCGTCGGGGTCCACGTCTCCGACGACCGCCACGACGGTGTTCGCCGTGTTGTAATGCCGCCGCCAGTAGGCGCCCATCTCGTCGCGTCCGATGCGATCCAGCGACTCGCGCGTGCCCAGCACGGAGTGGCCGTACGGCGTCCCCGCCAGTGCGGTCTCGGAGAGCACCGTGTAGAGCCGGCCGGCCGGAGAGTCCTCCTTGCGGTTGATCTCCTCCTTCACCACCTCCCGCTCGCGCGCCAGCTCCTCACCCGGGAGCGCGAGGTTCTGCAGCCCGTCCGCCAGCAGAGCCAGCGCCGTCTCCCAGTGGGGGCTGGGCGCGACGATGAAGTAGTGCGTGTTCTCGAGCGACGTCGCGGCGTTGTTGTAGCCGCCCATGTTCTTCACCATTCCGTCCATCTCTCCGAGCGGATGGGCCGGGGTGCCCTTGAAGAACATGTGCTCCAGGAAGTGGGCGATCCCCTCCACGCCCGGGGGCTCGTGGGCGGCGCCCACCCCGACCCACGCATCCACCGCGACGATGGGGAGCGCGCGGATCGGCTTGACGATCAGCGTCAGGCCACCCGGCAGGGTGGCGCGGAGGAACGGGGCCGGGTGCCGGTCGCCCGCCACGCGGACCTCGCGCAGTCCATGCAAGCTCGTCGAGGTCATCGGCTCAGGCCGGCCAGGGCGATTGCGAAAAAAGGCGCCAGCAGCCCCGGGAGGCCGTCTGGCGCCTGGATGTCGTGCGTCGTTGGGCGGATCAGTCCGCGGCGACGTCCGGGAAGATGAACTTCATCGGATCGACGGGCTGACCCTGCTCGTGTACCTCGTAATGGACGTGGGGCCCGACGGAGACGCCCGTGCTGCCCACGAGCCCGATCGGCTCTCCCCGGCGCACGAGTTCCCCGGTTCTCACCAAGAGCTTCGCGTTGTGGGAGTAGAGCGTCCGGATGCCGTAGCCATGATCGATCTCCACGTGGTTGCCGCTCCCGCTGCTCCAGCCGGCCACGGTCACTCGTCCGTCCGCCGTGGCCAACACCTTGTTGCCGGCCCGCGCCGAGATGTCCACGCCGTAGTGTGGCCGGAACGTGCCCAGGAGGGGGTGCTTGCGGGCGAAGCTGAACGGGCTGGAGAGGAAGCCGTCCGTGGGGAGGATGCTCGGAGTAGCGCCCCAGCGGTCGGTCTTGCCGCGGATGATCTGCTCTGCGTGCCGCATGCTGCTCGCGACCAGCCCGCTGCGGCGCAGCAGCACGTCGAGGTCGCTCTCGGCGGCCGCGAGCCTGCGCTCGACCGGCCCGCCGGCGAGCAGTCCCGCCGTCTCCTCGTGTCCGGGCCCGCCGACACCGACCGCCGCGACCTCCACGGGGATCTTCGGAAGGTCGGCCATGATGCGAAGCTCCTCGTTGCGCTTCAGCAGCACGCTCATCTGCCCGTCCAGCGTGGCCAGCTTGCCCTCCAGCGCGTTCAGCTCGGCCACGAGCTGGGCACCTGCCCCCGCAGGGGCCATGATCTCCGGAGCGACTCTCGCCCGCACGACCGTGAAGACGAGGGCTGAGGCGAACAGCAGCACGACCCCCGCCACGGCTGCCAGGGCCGCGAGCCCACCGCGCGTCACGACCACGGTCCGGACCTCGTCGTGTCCACGGGAAACGAACATGACCGTCCCAAGCCTGGCGTCGGATGATCCCATTCCCATCCCCCCGTTACGGCGGCACCCCTCCCGACACTGGCCTCGCCCGGTAGAAAAGGGTACTGCTGGTTCTCTGCGTCCGGTACGTCCCGTCGGTCCCGGACTGGAAGAACGGCGAAGCTAAGGGGAGCCCCCAGAGGGGTCAAGCAGACTCGCCGCTTACCGAACAATTCCCGAAAAAAAATACTTCACTACGAGGCTTTGCCGAGTTCCCGTCGTCCGTGTGCGTGGTCCTGAAGACCCGTTACGGTCAGCGAAGGTCCACGTCGATCGACCCCAGCGGGTCCTCCATGACCTGCGCCGTGAGGCTGTCGAGCACGGCCGTCAGGGACTCGAGTTGATCGAGAATCTCGGGGTCGTTCACGAACCGGCCGAGGCTGCCGTCGGCCCGCTCGAGCTTCGCGTTGACGGCGCCGACCCGCCGCTCCAGCCTGCCGAGCGCCCGGGGCAGCTCCGGGTCCGAGGCGAAGCTGCCAAGGCTGCCGCCGCCCTGCGTGGCCTTGCTCCGGATCGACGCGAGTGTGGTCTGGAAGCGCTCGAGGTTGGACCGGATCGCCCGCGTGCGCCGCTCCAGTCCGAGGGTGCCGGGGCCGCCCTCAAGCAGCCGCATCACCCTGGCCGCCCGGGTGTTAAGGTCCTCGAAGTTCTCCGCCACCTCGTTGTCCGCCGGGTTCGCCACCAGACGGCCGACGGTTCCGCCGCCGCCCCGCAGCTTGGCTCCGACCTCTGCCGAGTTCCGGTTCAGGGATTCGATGCGGTGGACGATCTCCGATCCGCGGGCCAGCATGATCTCTGCGTCGATGGAAGGGGCGATCCGCAGGCGATCCCCGCTCTGCAGCGGCTCACCCACGACCGGTCCCTTGTCGATCCGGATGTAGCGCGTGCCGGAGAGTCCCGCCGAGGCGAGACGGGCCTGGGAGCGAACCGTGATCTCGCCGCGATGGCGCTCGACGATCCTCAGGACGACGCGGATGTTCAGCTCCTCACCCCCGCCTGCGCCAGACGGCTGCAGGCGTTTCCGGGCGGCTGGCCGCAAGACCTGGATCTCATGGACCTCTCCGACGCGGAGCCCCGAGAGCGTCACGGGCGCCCCCTCCTCCAACCCGTGAGCGTCCTCCACGTAGACGTTCAGGACGTATACCTCCTCGAAGGGGTTGCGGCTGCGCTGGATCCAGGATGCGAGAATGGCGAGGGTCAGCGCGCCGACCACGAGAGCCCCGATGCGGACGTCGCGCCACCCGCGGACAGCCTCAGCCATCGGGCCCCCGCCCCGCCGCCTGGTCGACCCGCGGCCCAGGCGACCCCTCCGTCTGCCCTGACCCCCTGGACTCCCTCGACCCCCTCGACCTCAAGAACTCGTCCTCATCGATACGCCGGAAC
>JACCXV010000388.1 GCA_013696835.1 Gemmatimonadota bacterium
CGCGGCGCCGCCCCGGAAACGCGCCGTCGCGGAATCGCCGACCGCCAGCGAACCCGCGGCGAGCTCCGCCAGGGTCACCACAGCTCGTGCGTGCTCGACCCACCTGCCGCCATCCGCGGCGTGCGCCCCCGCATAGAAGGTCTCGACGTCCGACCTCTCGTCCGCGCTCCCAGCCTCGAGCGCCCGCTGTACGGCGTCCGCCCGAATGGGCAGGCCGAAGGCGCGCGCGCCATAGAGCCCCGCGACCACGAACTGGCGCGGCAGAAGGGGGCTGGCGGTACGGCGGATCGCCTGCTTCACCCTGCCCCGGGCCAAGGCATTGTGGAAGAGACCAACCGCTGCGATCACGCGCTCGCCTGGCGAGCCGCGCTCGTCCAGCGCCCACAGCACCCGCTCTTGGATGGCGAGGAAGCGCGGATGCCCTAGGTAGCCGGCGACGCCCGGAAGCGAGCGGACGTCCAGGGTGTCCAGAATGGTTTCCGCACGCCAGCGCGCGCTGGTGTCCCCGAAGGCCAGCGCGAAGGAAAGGCGGTTCTCCCGGTCGAAGCGGCTCCCGCCCGCGATCGTCGAGTACATGTCCAGCAGACGCTTCGCGCGCTGCTCGTCGGCCGCGTGAAAGGCGTCCTGGATCAGGTGAATGTAGACGGGGCTGAAGCCGGGATCGAGCGTGACCGCCTCGGTCAGCGCGCGGACAGCCGCCTCCCGTCCGGCGAGGGCCTGTGGCCCGAGGTCGTAGTACGTGTCGCCCAGCAGGAACCAGGCTTCGGCGTCGTCAGGATACTTCCGCACCACCTCGCGCAGAAGATCGAGGCCCAGGAGCGTGCCAAGCGGGAGCTGGATCCCGCCGCGCACGAGCAGCCGCTCGCGCTCGGACAGCCGCTGTGCGAGGCGCGCGGCTCGCATGCCGTATTGCACCGACAGGTCCGTGGCAATCCTCTCCTTCCACCCGTACGCCTCTGCGAGATGACCGAGCGCCAGGGCGAAGGTGGAGTCGGCTTCGATCGCACGCTGGTACGCGAGGATCGCGGACTCGAAGTCCGATTGCCGGTAGGCGACCTCGCCTGTGAGGAAGGCCTTGAGCGCGGGGAGCGAGGTGGTGGTAGCGCGCGCGAGGCTTACCGGCGGCAGCTCACGCGCTCGCCCGCGGAAGACGGTGCGCAGGATTTCGACCGAAAGCCGGTCCACCAGAGAGAAGACGCTGTCGGGGTCGCCCTCGACCTCGACCGCGCCGAGGCGGTCGTCACTCTCGAGATCGTACGTCTGCGCGGCAAGCCGCACGTCCGAACCGAGCGTGACGCAGGTGCCGATGAGCGCGTATCGCGCGCCCACGTTGCGGGCCACCGTGAGAGCGGTCCTCAGGTCCACCTCAGGCGCGCCGGAGCCGACGGAGGGCCAGTGCGCGAGAACCGTCCGGCTGTCGATCGCGCGCAGGCCCGCAACCCCGTCGAGATTCGTGGAGAGGACGTCCACCATCCCCTCCCGCCATACCTCCATCCCGACGCCGCTGATGTGAAACGGGAGCACGGCGATACCCGGCGCGGCACCCTCCACCACCCCGGCGACGGGGAGCTGCGTTCCGTCGCGGCCGCGGACGTAGAGTGCCAACAGGAGAACGGCGGCCGCCACGACGGAGCCGACGACGACGTGGGGGAGCGGGATCTCCAGCCGACCCACCCGGATCTTAGGATGCGCCCGTGCGAGCCCATCCGCGTCGGAGGCGCGGTCGAGCGTCATGGGCGACGGAGGGCACCCGGTCACGGCAAACAGGCGCCAGTCCCCGGGCACGCCCCGCAGCACGTGCGCGCCGCGGTCCTCGAACTCGAAACCGGAGCCCGCGACCAGATCGTGCACCGTGCCGGAGACCAGCACGTCGCCCGGCGCGGCCTTCCGCAGGACGCGGGCGGCGATGTGCACGGCGATCCCGCCCAGCGAGCCGGTGCGGGCCTCCACTTCCGCGGTGTGAAGCCCGCAGCGCAGCCCGATCTCGAGCGGAGCGACGGCTTGGCGCAGCACGCAGGCGCAACGGATCGCCGGAGCGGGCCCCTCGAACGTCGCCAGGAACCCGTCGCCCGTGGTGCCGACCTCCCGGCCGCCGAACCGCTCGAGCTCCCGGCGGATGCGGGCGTGGTGCTCCTCCAGGAGCTCCGTCCAGCGCGCGTCCCCCAGATCCGCCGCCCTCTGCGTCGACTCGACGATGTCGGTGAAGAGGACGGTCGCCACCCAGCGCCGCGATTCCATGGCCGCAACTCTACAGGCCGGGTGATCTCCGCAACAGGAAAGCGTCGCGCGTGCCGTGGCCTCCGGTACGGCGCTCCTCGTGTGGTCAGCCCGTCGGCAGGGTCAGCTCCTCGGGCGGCTTCAGCCTGCGGAAGGACAGCCACAGCACGACGTCGTAGACGATCTTCATGCCGGCGCCCACGAAGAGCGGCGTCGCGAGCGACAGCCCTTTCATGAAGAATCCCGCCACCGCCGGGCCCACCGCCCACGCGCCCATGCGAACGAGCCCTGTGAGCCCCGACGCGAAGGTCCGGTCCTCCGGCTTCACGACGGCCATCAGGTAGGACTGGCGGGTCGGCACGTCCATCTCGACCATCCCCTCGCGGACCAGGAACAGCGCCGCGGCGACGGGAAAGCTGGGGGCGAAGGGGACCGTCAGCAGCAGCAGGCTTGAAGGGATGTGGGTGAACACCATCGTGTTCACGAGGCCGATGCGACCGGCGAGCCACGCCGCGCCGAGGTGTGAGAGTGCGTTCGCCACCCGCGAGCCGAAGAAGAGCAGCCCGATCGTGCCCTCCCCGACCGCGAACCGCTCGTGGAAGAAGAAGGCGAGCAGCGCGGTCGTGAGCAGGCCGCCGCCGAGGCTGTCCAGAGCGAAGAGCGGGACGATCCTCCACAGGACGGCACGGCCCTGCGGCGAGACGCGCAGCCGGAGGGTCGGGACCGGAACCTCCACGGCCGGGGAGAGCCGGGGGTACAGGAAGGCGCAGGCGAGCAGGAGCAGCGCGTAGACCAGAAGCGCGACGCGCAGCGAGCCCTCCTGGTCGATCACCGTGAAGCGCCTGAGGGCTACCGGGAGCGCGGCGAGCAGCCCGCCCAGCGCGCCGCCCGCGTCCTGGAGCACGTTGTACCACGCGAACGCGCGTGTGCGGCCCTCGTCGGGTGTGGTGGCGGGCAGGATGGCCTGCTCGATCACCAGCGAGGCGCCGCGATCCCGGCCCATCCCGTTCACCATGCCCGCGAAGGCGGCGAGCGCGATGACCGCGGGCTGGGACGCCCAGGCCACCATGGCGCCCCCCGCGGCGCCGAGCAGCGAGAGGCCGAGCAGGAACCGCCGACGCCCCAGCCGGTCCGCCCCGAGCGTGGCCGCCAGCGTCGCCACCGCGGCTCCTGTGAGACCTGCGGCGACGAGGAGCCCGATGGTCTCCGGCGTGAAGCGCAGAGTGGCCAGATGAATGCCGAGGAGCACGCCCACCATCCCGGTGGCCAGGGCGCGCAGGAAACCGGCCGCGTAGAGCAGCCGGCGATCGCTCGGCACGTGCATCGCTGACGTGTGCCGAGTCAGGGCGGCGGGGCGCGCAGGCGCAGGCTCGCGTCTAGGCCGGGCTTCCCGCCTCGTACTCGCGCAGGAAGCCCTCGAAGAGACGCAGGTGACCCTCCTCGTCCTTCAGGACCGTGATCATCATGTCCTGCGTCACGTGGTCCACGCCGTCGCAGAGCTCGATGATCTGGTTGTAATGGTCGATCGCACCGCGCTCGGCCTCGATCACGCCCCGGATCACGTGCGTGATGTCGGTCTGGTTCGCAGGCGGCTGCAAGTACGCCTGCACCGGGCGGAACTCGAGCGAGCCCGGGACGACGCCGTACAGCTCCTTTATCCGGCTGGCGAACTGCTGGGCATGCGCGAGCTCCTCCTGGATGTCGGTCTTGAGGCTCTCGATGATCTCCTGCGCACGAACCCCGTCGGGATTCACCGAGGCGGCGATGTAGCTCATCACGGTCTCGATCTCCATCCAGTACGCCTGCGTGAGAAGGCCGACCAGCTCCTCCCTTCTCCCCCGGTTCTCCTCCGAGAGAATCCCCCTGTGGACCTCCATCGTCGTCGTGCGCATGCGTGCCACCTCACCCCGAAGGTTTCGCGTCGAGTGCGGTCGTTGGGCAAGGAATCTACAGCGACCAGAGGGGCATGACTGCAGCGACCGGGGGGGCATGACTGCGCGCGATCGGGCTCCCGGGAACCGCGAGCGCGGCGCCGGGAGAGCGTGGAACATTCTCGGGCCGCGAGTCGTACGTAGAGCGCTTCCCCCAGAGACCCGAAAGCATCGTGCGAACGGCGGCGCGAGGATCCTTCAGGCGGCCGTCCGTTGGTGGGAGATCGGATCGGACTCTTGGCGGATGGAGCGGCGCCGGAAGCGTGTCATTTTCGAGACACGATCCTCTGGCGGCGGTACGGACGGACGCAGGCGTCATCGGTTTCCTCCCCTCAGGGCCCGGAACGACTGCGATTCGGCACTGTACCGCCACCAATGGCGCGCCCCCTCGGGGCCGACCGTCCAGCGCGCGATTCATTTCTCAGGTACGAGCGAGCCGCCGGCGATTCCACCGGCGGCTCGTCCGTTTTTCGCGTCGAGCTTCAGGCAGCCTCCCACCTCGCCCATGTCTCGCCTTACACGCCCGCAGGATCTCCGAAGAGCGGCAGCTGCATCCCTGATGGCTCCGCTTCCGCCGGCCTGCGGAATGCGCTCGTGGACAACTCCGGGCCGTGGGTCTGCAGACCGAACCTCCGGCAGCTGACCTCGAATACCTGTAGGATCTGCTTCGCAAAGACGCCCTGGCCCCTTTGCCGGATGCTCCAGCGCGGATCGTAGAGCCGCCCGCCGCGCATGTCACGGATCCGATTCAGCACCTTTTCCTTTCGTTCCGGGAAGTGCTGCCCGAGCCAGCGCTCGAACAGCGGACCCACCCCGTGGGGGAGGCGCAGCAGGACGTAGCCCGCCAGACCGGCGCCAGCGCCGGCTGCCGCTTCGAGGATCGCCGGCATCTCGTGGTCGGTGAGTCCGGGGATGGTGGGGGCCACCAGCACGGCCACCGGAACCCCGGCCCGGGCCAGCGCCTCGATCGCCGCCAGCCTCCTGGCGGGAGTCGAGGTCCTGGGCTCCATGATCCGAGCAAGCGAAGGGTCGAGTGTGGTCACGGACAGGCAGACGCGCACGGCGCCGACCGCGGCGAGCTCCGCCAGATGATCGATGTCGCGCGTGACGCGATGATTCTTGGTGATGATGATCACCGGGTTGCGGAACTCGGCCAGCACCCCGAGGCACCCGCGTGTGAGCCCCAGACGCCCCTCGACCGGTTGGTAGGGGTCGGTCACCCCGCTCATCGCGACAACCTTCGGTACCCAGCGGGGCGAGGAGAGCTCCCGTCGCAGCAGCTGCGGCGCGTCCTCTTTGACGAGGATGCGAGTCTCGAAGTCCAGGCCGGCGGAGAAGCCCAGGTATTCGTGCGTCGGCCTCGCGAAACAATAGACACATCCGTGCTCGCAGCCGCGGTAGGGGTTGACGCTCGCGTCGAAGCCCACGTCTGGGCTGTCGTTACGGGCGATGATCGAGGAGGTGGAGTCGCGCAGGAAGTCGGTGGCCGGAGAGGGCTCGTCCGCCGGATCGAGGTCCGCATCCACACCCGGCAGCAGGCGGAGCTTCTCGAACCTGTTCGGCGGGTTGTCCGAAGCGCCCCGCCCTCGGACCGGCCCCGGGCTGGCCGTCGGGGGCGAGGGTCTACCCACGGGGGGCGAGTGGCCCCCCGAGCGGGGGTGCGGAGGGGAGTAGCGCACGGTACGAAGATAACCCGAGCCGCGCGGATTCGGAATCTTTTCGGGGACCGTGGTTCGGCGCGAGATGAAGACGTTCAACCCGTCCGCACGACCTTTCGATCCTAGCTGCCTTGCTCGCCGCTGGCGCCGGCCTCCTCCACCCACGCCGGCCGCCCCCAGCGCCGCGGGTCGAACAGCTCGGGCGCGAACTCCACGTCGCGCCGGATGTCGCGGTACTCCTCGAAGAACACGCGCTTGCCGTTCACGAGGAAGTCCACCTCGGTCTCGATCCAACCAGCGCCCAGGGGGCGGTACTTGTTGAAACGGATCTCCTCCATCACCGCCGCATCCTTCTTCGAAGGCTGGAGGAGCCGCACGAAGAGCAGGTTCTCCTTCTCGATCCAGAACTGAGCAGATTTCTCGTCGCCCGCGACGGCGCCGATCACGTAGACCGGCCGGCCCTGCCACATGTCCTCGCGCAGCTTGCCGAGGTCGAAGCCCAGCGCCCGCAGCTTCTCGGCCGTGCGCTCGACCGGGATCTCGTACACGTCGCGGCTGAGCACCATCAGCGGGTGCATCTGCGCCACGGCGGCGACCAGCGAGTCGCGCTTGAACTGGTAGATCGAGTCGTTCCGAAAGACGATCCCGTTGCCGCTGTCCACCGGAGCGATGTCGATCCGCAGCACGCCCGGCGCCGTGGCCTCGTACCACGTCTCCTGACGCGTCTTGCCGTCGGGCTCGTGGAAGGTGCTGGTCTGCACGAACGTGACGTTCCTGGGCCACCTGCCGTCGTACCGATCGTGCATGGCCTGCAGGACGACCATGGCCGTGGAGTCGGCTACGCCGGCCCCGGCGCCCGAGGCTGGGGTCGCCACTCCGAATGCGAGCGCGACGGCGACGGCCGGCAGAAAGGAGGAGACGCGCATAGGTCTACCTTCGGTTGGGGTTACGACCGCTGTACGAAACCGATCGAGCTCTTGGGATCCTACCTTTCCTGGCGAGTACCCGTCGTGGCCCGGGCGGCCGCTGGACGCTTCCATTGGGAGACGAGATGCCGCACGTCAGCCGCACGTTCCTCCGACTCGCCATTGCCGCCCTCGTGTTGCCGGTCACCGGCGCCTGCTCGCGCGACGCGCTGCCGACCAGCCCCAGCGACGTGAGCGACGAGACGGACGGCTCTCGCCCCGGGCCACTCCCCACTCTCGCCGACGCCGTCCCGGCCTCAACTGCGAGCCCCGTCATCTCGGGCATCACGTGGGACTTCGCCGACACGGCGCAGACGGCGATGGGCAGCGACATGTGGCCGGTGACCTGGCACACCGACGACGAGATCCACATCTCGTGGGGCGACGGCGGCGGGTTCGGTGGCACGAACTCCGACGGGCGCGTCCCCGTGGGCTTCGGGAAGGTGAGCGG
>JACCXV010000415.1 GCA_013696835.1 Gemmatimonadota bacterium
CCGACGAATCTCGCGTCAGCGGGGCACCGCCGGGCGACCGGATTCCAGTCGGGAGCCCCCACAGAGCCATGCGCAGGAAGAACGAACCCGCCGAGATCGGAGAGGCGTCAGGGGGGAGACCAGCGGGAGGGAGTGCACCCGATGTGGCGCGGTCGGGCGAGTGCGGCGGCGATGTGGCGCGGTCGGCGAGTGCAGCGGTGATGTGGCGCGGCCGGCCGCGCCACGCGCGCGATCGCGAGCTAGGCGATGGCCTCGAGCGCTCCGAGGAGATCGCCGGTCGTCTCGCCGTCGCGCGGATACGCCGCCTCGCTGATGAGGGGTACCACGGCGGGCTCCGACGCCGTACGCTCCGTCTCGGAGAGCGCCTCCGCGAGGCGGCGCGAGACGGCCGGCATTCCGGAGGCTGGTGTCTCCGGCAGGAGGATGTAGAGCCCCCCCTCGGGGGCGCGCGCGACCACGTCGGCACGCCGCATGAGCCGCGGCACGACGTCCAGCCAGACAGGCGGCACGTCGGCCCCCGCTCCGTACGTCGAGTCAACAGACTCGGCTTGTCCCGGCGTCAGAGGTCGCAGTCGCATGAGCCCGAACCCTCGATAGTAACGCCGGGAGCGCTCGATCTCCTTGGAGAGCAGCGTCTCGAAGCTCTCGAGCGGTAGCGCGCCCGGGGCTGCGGCGGGAAAGCCTTCGCCGTTCTCTAACTGCACGTGGATCTCGCGGGAGGAGGTGTGGGGAACGCGAGTCGGGCAGGGCGCTCCCAGCGTCGACCATGCTAACTCCGCGGGCAGCGTCAGGCCATACGGCAGCGGGTTGAGACCGGCTCGGCCCGGGGGTCCATGCAGCCGGCCGGGGGGCCGGCGGCGGCGGCGCCCCCGCTGCCCGCTAGTGCTGCTTCGCGAGGCCCTGCTTGATGGCGAACAGAGCCAACTCGAGGCGATCGGACAGGTCGAGCTTCTGGAAGATGTTGCTGATGTGGGTCTTGACGGTGCGCTCGCTGATGAAGAGCCGGTCCGCGATCTCCTTGTTGCGCATCCCCTCCCCTACTAGCGCCGTCACCTCGCGCTCCCTGTCGGTGAGCAGGTCGACGGGGGACTCTGCCTTCGGTCCGCGCTTGTCGGCCAGCTCCTCGAAGAGCTTCTTCGTCGTCTCGTGGTCGACCCACATCTCACCCTCCGCCACCTTCCGGATGCTCTTGATCAGGTTCTCGGAGGCGGCGTACTTCAGGACCACGCCCTTGGCGCCGAGCTTGATGGAGTTGATGCGGTCCTCCTGGTCGATCGACGCGGTGAGCACGAGCACTCGCATCTCGGGGTGCTTCTCCGCCAGCTGCGGGAGGATGTCGAGGCCGCTCTCGTTCTGAAGGTTCAGATCGAGCAGCAGCAGATCGGGCTGCTCGCGCTCGAGGAGCGGGAACAGGTCGGAGCTGCTCTTCGCCTCCGCCACCAGATCGATGTCGGGCTCCGTGTCGAAGAGTCGGCGCAGACCGTCCCGGAACAGCGTGTGGTCGTCGAGCAGGGCGACGCGGATGACGGAGCCGCTGGAACGCTTCACGAGTTCCTCCTTAGGGGAATGGAGACGGAGATGCGGGTGCCCTCGCCCGGCGCCGTGTCCACGTGGAGGTCGCCGGAAAGCCTCTGCGTGCGCTGCAGGATCGTCCACGGACGCGTGACGGCCGCCTTCGTCGTCCCGTCCCCGTTCACGACCGGCATTCCCTGCCCGTCGTCCTCGATGCGGATCTTCACGGCGTCCTCGGCCACGTCGATCGTCAGCGTGGCCCGCGTCGCGCGCGCGTGGCGCACCACGTTCGTCAGCCCTTCGCGCACGATCTGCACGATCTCGCTGCGCAGGGTCTCGGCCAGGGGGCCGCGGCTGCGGGTGATCTTCATCTCGACCGGCAGGCCGTGATCCTCCTGAAACTTCGCGATGAAGCCCTCGAGGATCTCCTCCAGCTTGCTGATCTCGGGCACGTAGTGCCGCAGCTTGTTCATGTACGCCCGGAGCTCCAGGTACTCGCTCTTCACGATCTGGGACATGCGGCGGAGCTCCTCGAGACCGGCGCTCACGTCCTTCTCCAGGATGCGACGGCTGACCTCCAGCCGGACGTCGAGCGTGGCCAGCGTCTGGATGAAGCTGTCGTGCAGATCCATCGCGATGCGATTTCGCTCCTCGAGGATGGCGAGCGCCTGTGACTTCTCCATCAGCTGCAGGTTCTCGAGCACGGGCCGCAGGTGGCGATCGCAGAGCTGCCGCAGGAAATGGATGTCCTTGCGTGAGAACCGCCCGTGCAGTCGGTTGATGAGGAAGATGCGGCCCAGCGCGCGGTCCTGCCGCAGGATCGGCGAGGAGAGCACGGAACGCACGTTGAAAAGCGTGTAGAAGATCTTCGGCAGCTCAAGCCGGCCTTCGATCTCGCGGTTCTCCAGAAAATCGTACTGGAACTCGTCCGCGTCCGTCCCACCCACGCCGTTGATGGCGAACCCGCTGAAGAGCTCGAGCGGGAAGAGGTACTGCACCTCCTCGCGCAGGAACTCGATCTCCTCGTAGCGCACCTCCCCGTCCGAGTTGCGCGCCTGCTTGAGGCGACCCGGGGCGTTGTCGGCCTCCGCCGAGACGAGGATCACCCGCTCGACGGGGTAGTACAGCGCGATCTCCCGCAAGAGATCGGCCAGCAGCTCGTCGAAGCTCACGTCCCGGCGCAGGATCTCTCCGCAGCGACGGAACATCTTGATCTGCAAGCTGTTCCACCGGCCCTTCTCGCCGAGGTACCCGATCACGACACCGGCCACGAGCAGCAGCAGGCTGCCGGAGATAGCGCTCACGTCGTTCGGAGGGGCCGCCACGTGCAGCAGCGCGGCGTTGAGGGCCGAGAGGAACAACGCCGTGAAGAGCGCGGTCCGGATGGAGACCGGCCGGAAGAAGCTCACGAGGGGAAAGAAGAACAGCACGAACAGCACGCGGATGCTGAACCCGTACACGAAGATCAGCGTGACGAGGATGAGCAGCTCGGCGGTGAGCAGCACCTGCCGCCGCTGGCTCTCCTGCTCCTCGGACCCCAGCGGGCTGAGCCCGAGAGTCAGCGACAGCAGCACGTAGGTGCCGAGTGCGAGGAAGCCCACCACCGGGTGGACCGCGAGATGGTCGAGCAGCCGTGGCGTGGCCGCGAAGGCGAGCCCCAGGAAGAGCAGCCGCGCGAGCCCCATCAGCCGGTCCATGTGCAGGCCCGGCTGACCGGATGCACCTCCGGAGAAGTGCGCCAGGAGCTGTCTGGGAACGAAGGCCGTGTCCCTCATCCGCGCCTCATGAGAGGTCCGTCGGGCGTGGGGAGGCGCTCGGAAAGGGGCGGTGCGCAGCGCGCGTGGGGGTGGGTGGTGCCCAAGGGGAGACTCGAACTCCCACGACCTTTCGGCCACTGCCCCCTCAAGACAGCGTGTCTACCAGTTCCACCACTTGGGCATTGGATTGTCAGCCGCCGCTTCGACGCGGCACGCGTCGGTCCCTCCCCCGGCATCGCGTCATCGCGGTCCGGCAGGGGTGGCCGGCGCAGGGGCGGGAGGTGACGC
>JACCXV010000424.1 GCA_013696835.1 Gemmatimonadota bacterium
GTGCTCGGAAAGCCCGCGGGCGCCGAAGAGGCGCGCCAGATGCTGACCGCTCTCTCCGGCCGCCGACACGAGGTCTTCACCGGGCTGGCGCTTGCGCATGCCGGACGTGAGGTGTGCGGCTGGGCGCGTACCGAGGTGACGTTCCGACCGCTCTGCGAAGGGGAGATCGAGCGCTACGTGGCGGGCGGCGAGCCTCTCGACAAGGCTGGTGCGTACGGCGTGCAGGGCCGCGGCTGCGCCTTCGTGCGCTGCGTCGAGGGCTGCTTCTTCAACGTGATGGGGCTGCCCATCGCGCGCCTGCTCGAGTTGCTGAGCGAGCTGGGGCTTGGCTACGACGTCGGCAGCGGAGGCCTGTACGTGGGGCTCTCGAGCGGAGGGGAAGCCCACGCGAGCCTCGCTCCGTCGGGTTGACGCTCCTTCGACGGGTGCCTACCTTGCAGGGCTTTGCGACAAACCTGCCAATCGAGTCCGCCGCCCCGCGCCCAGGCCAGGCGCGATCGGGCGCTGGGAAACGATCCGACGGAGGTACGCTCGCATGCCAACGCGGGAACGCACGTCCGCCGGCGCGGACACTACCTGGCACACCGTGGACGCCGACGGCCGCGTGCTCGGCAGGCTGGCCACGAGCGTCGCCACGGTTCTGCGCGGCAAGCACCGCCCCGACTTTGCGCCCAACGTGGAGGGGGATCACGTCATCGTCGTGAACGCGGCCAAGGTGAAGCTCACCGGCCGCAAGCTCGAGCAGAAGTTTCACCGTTATCATACGGGCTATCCCGGCGGCCTGAAGGAGATCCAGTACACGAAGCTCCTCGGCGAGCATCCCGAGCGCGTGGTCGAGTATGCGGTGTGGGGCATGCTCCCGAAGAACAAGCTGGGTCGCAAGCTGCGCAAGAACCTGCGCGTCTACGCCGGCCCCGAGCACCCGCACGTCGCGCAGCGCCCCCAGCCGCTGGCGGAATACGTGCGCGGCTCGAACGCCGAACCCGAGCGAGGTGAGAATGGCTGATCAGGTTGGCGTGGCCGTGGGGCGCCGCAAGACGTCCGTCGCGCGGGTGAGCCTGCGGCCGGGACGCGGGGAGTGGTCGATCAACGGCCGGCCGCTCAAGGACTACTTCCGCCGGCTCGTTCATGTGCAGGCCTGTGAGAAGCCCTTCGTGGCGATGGAGCAGGCGGGTCGCTTCGACGTCACGGTTAACGTCGTCGGGGGGGGCCTGACCGGCCAGGCGGACGCCATCCAGCTCGGCATCGCGCGCGCCCTCGTGGAGCTCGATCCGGCCAACAAGAGCACGCTCAAGGCACGCGACCTCCTGACGCGCGACGCGCGCATGGTGGAGCGCAAGAAATACGGCCAGCCCAAGGCGCGAAAGCGGTTCCAGTTCAGCAAGCGGTAGGCAACATCCCGTAAGAGCAGGCGACTCCCACCGGCCGACTCCGCGCTGGGTGTCCCGAGGAAGGCGGCGGCGCCATCTCCGCCGCATCCGCGGGATCGACGCGGGGGATGACGCCGCGTGGCGGCTCAACCCGACCCCTTTCAGGAGAACTCGATGGCGATCACCGATCAACTCAAGGAGCTGCTCGAGGCGGGGGTGCACTTCGGGCACCAGACGCGTCGCTGGAACCCGAAGATGCGGCGGTTCATCTTCGCGGAGCGCAACGGGATCTACATCATCGACCTGAAGAAGACCCTGCGTCAGATCCAGGAGGCGCAGGGACTCGCGGCGGACCTCGTGCGCCAGGGCAAGCAGATCCTGTTCGTCTGCACCAAGCGCCAGCTCAAGGAGGTCGTGCGGGCCGAAGCCGAGCGCTGCGGCCAGCCCTACGTCGTGAATCGCTGGCTGGGGGGCACGCTCACGAACTGGCAGACGATGCGGAAGAACCTGGTTCGCCTGAACGAGCTGGAGGGGATGCGGGCGGATGGCACCGCAGCGCTGCTCCCCAAGAAGGAGGTTCTCTCGCTCGAGCGGCAGGGCGAGAAGCTGCAGCGCAATCTGGGAGGCATCCGCGACATGGGGGAGCTCCCGGGCGCCGTGCTGGTGGTCGACGCCAAGAAGGAGAAGATCGCGGTCGCCGAGGCGCACCGCCTGGGCATCCCGATCATCGCCGTGGTGGACACCAACGCCGATCCAGATCCCATCACGGTGCCGATCCCCGGCAACGACGATGCCATCAAGTCGGTGCGGCTGATGCTGGGCATGATCGCCGACGCGATCGAAGACGCCAGGCGCCAGATGGTCAAGGAGGAGCCTGCCGAGGCTCAGCCCGCGGCTGTCGAGGAGCCCGGGCGGCGTGTGCGCAAGGTGCGGAGCCAGCGCGGTGTCACGGTGGACGAGATGGCCGCGGGCAGACCCGGCGACGAGCGGGGTAGCGAGACCTCCGTTGCGGAGGAGCTCGCCGGTGAAGCGCCGGCTGCTGGCGGCGGGGAGACCGCGGCTGCGGTGGCCGGGGTTGGCCCTGTCGGCGGCGGGGCAACTGTGGGAACGCAGTCGCCGGCCGCGGGAGCGGCGCGCAGGGTGCGCGTCAAGGCCCCCGGCGAGACGGACTCCGCGAGTCCCGAAGCAGGTGCACCTGCGGCCGCGACGGAGGAACCCGAGCTCACCCCGGCCCTGGCGGGCGGTCGGGGCGAGGGGAGGCAGGCGTGATGATCACGGCTGACGTAGTGAAGGAGCTGCGCCAGCGCTCGGGGGCGGGCATGATGGAGTGCAAGCGTGCGCTCCAGGAAGCGGACGGCGACCTGGAGCGGGCGCTGGACGTGCTGCGCACGAAGGGAGCGGCGGGCGTCGCCAAGCGCGCCGGCCGGGCCGCGAGCGAAGGTCTCGTGGAGTCGTACGTCCATCTCGGCGGCAAGATCGGCGTGCTCATCGAGGTGAACTGCGAGACGGACTTCGTGGCCAAGACCGACGAGTTCAGGAACCTCGCGCGCCAACTCGCGATGCAGGTCGCCGCGACGGATCCGGTGGCGGTGGACCGCGAGGGCGTACCCGCCGCGGTGGTCGAGCGGGAGCGCGGGATCTACGCCGACCAGGCCCGTCAGACGGGGAAGCCGGACGCCATCGTCGAGAAGATCGCAGCCGGCAAGCTGGAGAAGTTCTACGGGGAGGCGGTGCTGCTCGAGCAGCCGTTCATCCGCGACACCGAACGACGTGTTCGCGACGTCGTCGCCGACGTGGCGGCGAAGCTCGGCGAGAACGTGGTGGTGCGGCGCTTCGTCCGTTTCGCAATCGGCGGCTGAGGTGAGGGTCGGCGACGGGTCCGCCAGTCCACGTTACAAGCGCATGGTGCTCAAGCTCTCCGGGGCGGCCCTGGCAGGCAGTCAGGGATTCGGGATCGACCCGCCAGTGGTGGACAGGCTCACCGAAGAGATCCGCGACGTGGTGAGCCTGGGCATCAGCCTGGGCGTGGTGGTGGGGGGCGGGAACATCGTGCGCGGCACCGTCGCCAGCCAGCGCGGGATGGAGCGCGTCACCGCCGACTACATGGGCATGCTCG
>JACCXV010000020.1 GCA_013696835.1 Gemmatimonadota bacterium
GCGCAGCGCGCCGGCGAGGGCGTCGATTCGCGCCTGTGCCGTCTGCGCCGTCACGCCCGGACGGAGGCGGCCCAGCACGCCCGCCAGGAAGTACGCCCCGCGCTCGGGCGGCCCGAAGGGAGCGGCGCGGAAGCCGGTGGGCGCCCAGACCTCGACGTCCGTCTGCAGCGTTCGGCCGGGGTGGCGGAAATCCGACGGCACGACCCCCACGACCGTATAGGGGTCGATGTCGATGTGCAGCGTCTTGCCGACGATGTCCGGATCGGCGCCGAACATCGAGCGCCAGAGCGCCTCGCTGATCACGGCGACGGTGGCGATGCCGGGGTGCGCGTCGCGCGCGTCGAACAGCCGCCCCAGGAGCGGCCGCGTCCCCAGCAGCGTGAAGTAGTTCTCGCTGACGAGCAGGGTCTCGACGCGCCGCGGCTGCTCGCCTCCGGTCAGGTTGGCCGTGATCGGGTAGACGCCCGCCGTCTCCTCCAGGAACCCTGAGCGCTCCCGCAGGTCGTCGAGCTCGGGCACCGACATGCCCACGTCCGTCTCGCCTCGGCCGCGCAGGTCGCCCGTGATCCGCACGAGCCGCTCCGGCGAGCGGTAGGGGAGCGCGCGCAGGAGGACGGCGTCGACCACGCTGAAGATCGCGCTGTTGGCGCCGATGCCCAGTGCCAGCGTGATGACCGCGACGGCGGTGAAGCCGGGGCTCCGCACGAGGCCGCGGAAAGCGTAGCGCAGGTCCTGGATCAGAACGTCCACGGCGCGCCTCCTACTCCGTCCTCAGCGCCACCACGGGATCCACACGCGTGGCGACGCGGGCCGGCAGCCAGCTGGCGAGGAGTGCGACGGCCACGAGCGTGGCGGCTACGGCGGCGAAGGTCGGCGGATCCGCCGGCGCGACGCCGAAGAGGAGTCCCGCCATGAGCCTCGTGAGCGCCAGCGCTCCCGTGAGGCCCAGCACGACCCCGAAGAGCGACAGCCCGAGGGCTTCGGCCAGGATCCCCCGCAGGACGGCCCCGCGGTCGGCCCCCAGCGCCATGCGGATGCCGATCTCGCGGGTGCGGCGTGCGACGCCGTTGGCCATGACGCCGAAGATCCCGACCGCCGCCAGCACCAGCGCCGCTCCGGCGAAGAGCGCGAGCAGGAGCATCGTGAACCGCGGCTGGGATACGGAGCCCGAGACGAGCTGCGCGATCGTGCGCACCTTCGCGACGGGCAGGGAAGGATCCAGCGCCGCCACCTCACGCCGCACGGCCGCCGCGAGCGAGAGCGGATCGCGCGCGCTGCGCACGACCACGGCCACGGAGCCCACCGGTGCCTGGGCGTGCGCGAGGTAGATCTCGGGCTCGGAGCCCTGGTCGAGGCCCATGAGCTTCACGTCGCCGACGATGCCGATCACCTCGCCGCCCGTGCTCACCTCGTACCGCGTCCAGCCGACCTTGATGCGCTTGCCGATGGGGTCCTCGCCCGGGAACCAGCGTTGCACGGCCGTCTCGCTGAGGAGCACGACGGGCGGCGCGCCGGTGCGATCGTGCGCCATGAAGCCGCGGCCGCGAAGCAGCGGGATGCCCATCGCGCGGAAGTAATCGGGCGTGGCGACCCGGACCTGCATCGCGGTCTCCTCGCCGGGGCGCGCGGCGGGGCGGCCTTCGACGTCGAACGTGATCAAGAAGTCCCCACCGCTGAGCGGCAGGGCGTTCACGGCTCCCGCCGAGCGCACGCCCGGCAATGCGCGCATGCGCTCCAGCAGCCGGCCGTAGAAGTCCGCGATGCGTGCGTCCTCGGCGTACCCGGCGGCGGGCAGGGCGACCTCGAACGAGAGCGTCCCCTCGGGGTCGAAGCCCGGGTCCACGGCCGTCAGGCGCGCGAAGCTCTTCAGGAGCAGCCCGGCGCCGGCGAGGAGCATGACCGCCAGTGCCATCTCGGCCACGACGAGGCCGGCGCGCGCGCGCACCCCGCGGGCCGGACAGCGGGCCGCGACCCCCCTCCTTGAGGGCGTCCCCGGGATCGTCCCGTGTGGCGTGGAGAGCGGGAGTCAGGCCGAAGAAGAGGCTCGTGCAGAGCACGACGCCGGCCGTGAAGACCAGCACCCTCGCGTCCACGGCCACCTCCGCCAGGCGCGGCACTCCCTGGGGCTGGAGCGCCAGCAGCGCCTCCACGCACCAGGTCGCCACGAGCAGCCCGAGCGCACCGCCGCAGACGCCCAGCAGCAGGCTCTCGGTCAGGAGCTGCCGCAGCAGGCGCCACCGCCCCGCACCCAGCGCCGAGCGCACCGCCAGCTCGTTCTCGCGACCCGCGGCGCGCGCGAGCAGGAGGTTGGCCACGTTCGCGCAGGCAATCAGCAGCACCAGCGCGACGGCCCCCAGCAGCAGCAGGAGGGCCGGACGCGCCGTTCCCACGATCTCGTCCTGCGCCTGCGTGACCAGCACCCCGACGTTCCGGTTGGACTCCGGGTACTCCGCTTCGAGCTGCAGGGCAAGGGCATCCATCTCGACGCGCGCATCGTCCAGCGATACGCCCGGCTTCAACCGCGCCAGCGGATAGATGCCTGGATGC
>JACCXV010000021.1 GCA_013696835.1 Gemmatimonadota bacterium
GCGTCAGCTCGCGCACCCCTGACGCGCCCGCCGCCGCGCTCAACGCGGCACCCTCGCGCACCCCCTGCCCCCACGCCGCCGGCGGCCCGCCCGCCAGCAGAACCACCGCCAGCCACAGGACGCGCGCCACGCGCTGCGTGATCCGCACGGACATCAGCGCGCGATCTCCGCCGACTTCAGGGATCGCAGTACCCTCTCCTCCCGGCCCCTGGGTACATCGACGACGCCTCGGACGCGCGTCCCGTCGCGGACGATCCGGTGCTCGCGCCCCCCGCGGTCGAGGACGCTCCTCCATGCTCGCTCGAAGTCCTCGGCATCGGCCTCGCTGTCCCACACGGATACGCTTACGAGTGCGGTCTGGCCGCGGTTTCGCTCGTACAGCGCGTAGGCGTCGCCGTCCCAGCCCCGGGCCGCCTCTACGCCGGCTCCACCTGGCAGGCCCTCCAGCGCGACCCGGTAGCCGAGCTCGCCCAGGACGTTTCTGTCGATCCGCTTCCACCCGCGACCCAGGGCGCGCGCCACGTCCGGGAGCTCCACGCGGGTGGGCGCGTCCCGCTCCTCGAAGTACTTCTCGGGCCAGAGGATCTGCTCGCTCGACGCCGGTCGGGAGTCGTAGAGCGCCGACACGGCCGGCCAGCCACCGCGCTCCTTGGCGGCGCGCACGAAGAGCAGTCCGTGGATGTAGGGGAACAGCAGCGACTGCTTGACGATCGCCGGGGCGCTGGCGTACACGCGGAAGCTGGAGCTGTCGGCCACGAGCTGAGTGTCGAGGAGCGCTTCTAGCTGCGGCACGTCCTCGAAGGTCATCCCCACCGGACCGAGCGCGTAATCGATCATCACCGCCAGGCCCTCGCCCTCGACGATCGCCGCCCCGGCGAGCGATGCGTCGTCGTTGCCGCGCACGTCCCGCAGGAACGGCTTCAGGTCGAAGTGCTGGTCCTGCAGCGCATGCGTCAGCTCGTGCGCCATGATCGGCTTCTGGAGCAGCGACGGGAGCCAGTCGGCGATGAAGAAGACGCCTTCGAAGGGGTCGTAGTAGCCGCCGATCTGCTCCGCCAGCAGCTCCGCGTAGAACGGCCTGAGGTCGAACGGCCGGCGCACGAACCCCCAGGCGATCATGGACTCGGACTTGGCGCGAAACTGTTCGGGAGAGTACTCGCGGTCCAGGCGGCCGAGCGCGTAGGCACGGATCGCCTCGCGGTCCTTGACAGCGACCGACACGCTGTGCACGAACGGCAGCTCGCGGATGCGCGCGACGGCCGCCTCCACCTCCCGCGCCTGGGAGACGAGGGCGTTCGCCTGCGCCGCCGCCGCGTCGGGGCGGACGCCCGCCAGCCCGCACGTCAGCGCGAGCGCGAGCGCGATTCGAGAGGAGGGGAGCACGAAGCAGGGAAGATGGGAACGCCGGGGGGCGGGACGCCAGGCGGGGCGAGGCACCGGCACCTGCCGGGGGCTGCGGTGAACCGCTCTGGCGCTCCGGCCCGGACCGGCTTCACTGCCCCCCGATGGAACCCATTCTCCAGCCGCTGCGTATATTGATGATGCCAGATTCCTTTCCCCGTCCGGAGCTCTCGATGAAGCGCCTTCCCCGTTTGCTGACTCTCCTGCTCGCCGCCGGGCTGGCGTCCGTGCTGGCTCCTGGCGCGCAGGCGCAGAAGTCCACGATCCAGGGTTCGCACGGCGGCTCCAGTGGCGGGGCGATCCGCGGGCCGTCGGCACCGTCCGCGGGAGGTGGAGGCGGGGGCATCCTGCGCCCTTCCGGTCCCCGCGCCTCCACTCCAGGCGGCGGCGGCGGCGTGGGCCGCGAGGCCACCGGTGCCAGCGTGCGGCGTCCTACCGTGGCTCCCGACTTCCCGCTGCGCGGACGCGAGCGGACCGGCAGCCTCGCCGAGGGCCCTCGCACGCCCTCCCGGCCTTCCGCTCCCGCGCTGGGCGGGGCCAGGGGCGACGACGGCAGGCGCGAGGTTCTGCGGCCCAAGGGCTACATCCGGACGGACGACCGCCGTCCCGGCGACCGCCGTGGGGACGACCGGAGCTGGCGGCGCGGACGCGACCGGGACGATGTCACCTTCCTGATCCTCGATCCGAGCTATGCGGATCCCTTCTGGCGCTATCGCTACTACGATCGGTTTCGCTACGGGTCGGGTTTCGGATGCGGTTTCTACGACCGTTACTTCTGGGGACACGGCTTCGGCGGATACGATCCCTGTTTCTCGTCGCTGAGCCTCTATCTGGGATGGCCAGGCTTCGCGGATCCGTGGCCTGGCTTCTGGAGCTACGGCTACTACGGCCGCGCGAACGACGGCCGCGGAGGATACGAGCGCGGATTCGATGACGGCTACACCCGAGGCTTCGCGTCGGGTGAGGTGAGGGGCATCGGCGCGCCGGCTGATCCCGGCTACGACGCGACGTACGGAACCGGCTATGCCGGCGATCCGGTAGGCGACAGCACGTCCGAGCCCTATCTCGACGGCTCGCGGACGCCCCGCTTCACGGAGGCACGCAAGCTGATGGGATCCGCCGATTACGAGGGAGCGCTGCGTGCCTTCGACGCTTACGTGGAGGAGTCCCCGGGCGATCCCGTCGGCCATCTGGGTCGCGGCTTTTCGCTCGCCGCACTCGGCCACTATGGCAAGGCGGCCGAAGCGTTTCGCCATGGCGTTGACGTGTCCATGGGCGGCGCGCGTCCATTCATCGACGCGCCGGCTCTCTTCGGTTCGCGCGCCGCCTTCCGCGCAGTGACGGGCGACCTCGAGATCTACGTCCGCAACCACGCGGACAGCCGCGATGCGCGCTTCGATCTCGGCGTGCTGTATCTCTTCAGCGGCGAGCGTGACGCGGCGCAATCGCTGCTGCGCGGCCTCGGTGCGGATCCCTACGCGCGTCATCTGCTGGGAGATCCGGCAAGGGACTAGACGGCGCCAGGCGGTGCGGTCCGCGCGCGCGCCGCTGCCGGCGTCGCGCCGGTCCTGACGAAGGGGAGCGAGCCTCGGGTTCGCTCCCCTTTTCGCGTGGTCCACCGGGCACCGTTCTCGCCCCCGCCGGCCCGGAGCCGCGTGCCCCAACGACTGTAGCAGATCCGCGCGCGCAACGGGACGCCTCCGGGCGCTGCCGACGAAGTGAGCGGAGGCCTGAAGCTGTGGGAGGCCGGCTCGCCGCGCAGCAGGCGGAGGCATAGTGCGTTTCGCCTCCGTGCAGAGCTCTCCCGCAGACGCTTCGCAATGTGCGAGCCCCCTTGCAAAACTCTCGCCGTAAAGGGTGCCACGCGCCACCGGACACGCGGTGACGTGTCCGCGCAGCCCCCGCCGGTTCCAGTCCTTTCGGATGCCGCGAACGGATGGCGTGTAAGACGGCTTCCACTCCAGCGGAGCATGCGGATGCGGCGGAGCCGGTCCTCCCGCTGCCGCGCTCCAGCCGCCGCGTGCGCCTGATGGCTGCGACCGGCTTCCGTCGAGCCTGCAGTCTTCTCCCCCCCTTTTCTTCGGGCCCGTGCGATCGGGCACGTCGATTGCCCTTCCCTCAAGCGAGTCGGGTGTCGAAACCCAGCCCGGGAGGATGGATGGCAGCCGCACGGACTCGAAACGTCGTCGTCGACGAGTCGCACCAGGACCTGGCCGAGTACGCGCTGCTGATCGGGCTGGTCGAAGTCGTGGTGATCGGCGTCGTGGCGGCTCTAGGCGGGGGCCTGGTGGGGTTCTTCAACAACATCGTGGCAACGCCCCGGTTCGGGGGCTGAAGTGCCAACTCAACTTGCAGGAGGCGTTCGATGCCGCACTTCCTCGTGAACCTCGTGAAGGACGACGCCGGCCAGGACCTGGCGGAATACGCGCTGCTGATCGCGCTCATCGCCCTGGTCGTGATCGGCGCCGTGGCGGCCCTCGGCGGCCAGGTCGAAGCAGTCTTCAACGACATCACCGGCAAGCTCGTCACCCCGTAGTCTGCTCCTCTCGTCCTCCCAGGCGTTCGGCGCCGGCGCTCCCCGCGAGCCCGGCGCCTCCTCCGGTTACCGGAAGGCTCTCCCATGACCGAGTGCCGTTCGCCCTGGCGCTCCTCGTCACGATGCTTGCTGCAGTGACCGATATGCGGACACGCCGGATCCCAACGCACGAACGTTGACGGCGCTGGGGACGGGGATCCTGCTGCGCACGGCGCTGGATGGCTCCTCGCTGCGCGCGCCTGGCCGGTGACCGCCGCCAACATGGCGGACCTCTTTCGGTCAGTGGCGGCGGAGCGGTCTCACGCCTAGCGGCTCCGTGAAGGTCATCCTCGGAGGCAAGCGCACGACGGAGACGTCTCAGACGGCGCGGAAGAGTTCCGCGCCGAACGGGGAGTCGGGGGAGTAGACACTCTCAAGCCTTGGAAAGGAACCTCTCGATGATCAGAGGAACCGCGAATCTCATATGCCGTGCGCTGATCGTCGCGGCACTCTCGGCCGCCATGATGGCTGGCATCGCCCCCGCGCGCGGCGCCGCGCAGGAGCCCGCGCTCTCGGAGCAGCCCTCCGCGGAGCGCACGTTGGGCGTGACCGCCGGCAAGTCGGCGATCCTGAGCTTTCCGCAGGGACTGAACCGGGTGTCGGTCGGCAATCCCGAGGTGCTCGACGCGGTGGTGCTCTCGCCGCGTGAGGTGCTCCTGAACGGCAAGGCCCCGGGGGTCACGAGCCTGATCCTCTCGGGTGGCGGCACGAACCGCATCTACGACGTGATCGTCAGCAACGACGCCCAGCTCCTGCAGGGCCGCCTGCAGGCGATGTTTCCCGACGAGTCGATCCAGGTGTCGGCGGACCGCGACCTGCTCGTGCTCTCCGGCCGGATCAACGACCCCTACGTGGCCCAGCGCGCGCTGACGATGGCGCGCACGTACTC
>JACCXV010000071.1 GCA_013696835.1 Gemmatimonadota bacterium
CTTTGAAGTTTACAGGGGCGCCGCTCTGGCGTCAAGCGCGGCGCCCACTCGTCGTCAGGACGGCGTGACCGCCGCCTCCGTGCCGCTGTTCCCCGCCAGCGGGACCGCCGCCGCGGCTTCCGCGGCCTGCAGGGCGGCCGCCGCCTGCGCCTCGGCCAGCTCGGGCATCTCGAACTCGACCTCGCGGTAGCGCAGAATGCCCGTGCCCGCGGGAACCAGGTGCCCGATGATGATGTTCTCCTTCAACCCCAGCAGCTCGTCGCGCTTGCCCGTGATCGCGGCCTCCGTGAGCACCCGCGTCGTCTCCTGGAACGACGCCGCCGAGATGAACGAGTCGGTCGTGAGGGCCGCCTTGGTGATCCCCAGCAGCAGCGGCTCCGAGATCGCGGGCTCGCCCTGGATGCCCAGCACGCGCTCGTTCTCGCGCCGGAACGTCACCTTGTCGACGTGCTCGCCCTCGAGGAAGATCGTGTCCCCGGGGTCCGCGATGCGGACCTTCTGCAGCATCTGGCGCACGATCACGCCGATGTGCTTGTCGTTGATCTTCACGCCCTGCAGCCGGTAGACCTCCTGGATCTCGTTCAGCAGGTACTCCTGCACGGCCCGCGGGCCGCGCACGCGAAGGATGTCGTGCGGGTTCACCGGGCCTTCCGAGAGCCGGTCGCCGGCCTGCACCACGTCGCCCTCGTGAACGCGCAAGTGCTTGCCGTGCGGCACCTCGTACTGCCGCGCGTCGCCCTCGCCCGGCGTGACGACGATCTCGCGCTTGCCGCGGCTCACCTTGCCGAACGCCACCGTGCCATCGATCTCGGTGATGACCGCGGGATCCTTCGGCTTGCGGGCCTCGAACAGCTCCGCCACGCGCGGCAGGCCGCCCGTGATGTCGCGCGTCTTGTAGACCTCACGGGAGATCTTGACCAGGATGTCGCCCGCCGTGACCGCGTCGCCGTCGTGCACCTGCAGGTGGGCGCCGGTCGGGATGATGTAGCTGCGCTGGCTCTCGCCCCGGCGGTCCACGATCGTGATCCGCGGGTGCAGCTTCTTCTCGCGATCGTCGGTGATGACCCGCTGGCGCAGGCCCGTCGACTCGTCGAGCTCCTCGCGGACCGTGATGTCCTCGATGATGTCGATGAACTTCACGGTGCCGGGAACGTCCGTGAGGATCGGGTTCGTGTAAGGGTCCCACTCGAAGAGCAGGTTGGCTTCCTCGATGGCCTGCGCGTCGTCCACGCGGATGAAGGCGCCGTAGGGCACCGCCAGCCGGCTGCGGATGCGGCCGTCCGTGTCCTTCACGAGCAGCTGCCCCTCGCGGCCGGTGACGACCTTGTCCCCGGTCTCGTTCACCACCGTCAGCACGCGGTCGTACTCGACCTCGCCCGCGAAGGCCGCCTCCTTGCGCGACTGAGCCGCGATGCGCGCCGCGGTGCCGCCGATGTGGAACGTGCGCAGGGTGAGCTGCGTGCCGGGCTCGCCGATCGACTGCGCGGCGATGATGCCCACCGCCTCGCCGTCGTCCACCGGCTTGAGCGTGGCCATGTTGCGGCCGTAGCACTTCTGGCAGAGCCCGCGCCGGGACTCGCAGGTGAGCACGGAGCGGATCCGCACCTTCTCGATCCCCGCGTCCTCGACCGCCTGGGCCGACCCCTCCCCGATCTCCATGCCGGCGTCGACCAGCACTTCGCCCTGGATCGGGTCAACCACGTCCTCGAGCGCCACCGTGCCCACGATGCGCTCGCGCAGCGGTTCGATGACCTCCTCGCCTTCCTTGAGGGCCGCAACCTCCAGCCCCAGAATCGTGCCGCAGTCCTCCTCCGTTATCACCACGTCCTGCGCCACGTCCACCAGCCGGCGCGTCAGGTAGCCCGCGTCAGCCGTCTTGAGCGCGGTGTCGGCCAGCCCCTTCCGCGCGCCATGCGTGGAGATGAAGTACTCCAGCACCGAGAGCCCCTCGCGGAAGTTGGACTTGATGGGCGATTCGATGATCTCGCCGACCGAGCCCGTGATCTTCTTCTGGGGCTTCGCCATCAGACCGCGCATGCCGGCCAGCTGGCGGATCTGGTCCTTGGAGCCGCGCGAGCCGGAGTCGGCCATCATGTAGATCGGGTTGAAGCCAGCCTGGTCGTCGCGCAGGTGGTCGAACATGACCTTGGCCACGTCGGTGTTCGCGTGGGTCCAGACGTCGATCACCTTGTTGTAGCGCTCGCCGTCCGTGATCACGCCGCGCTTGTACTGGGTCGTAATCTTCCCCACCTCGTGGTCGGCCGCGTCCAGGATCTCCCGCTTCTGCCCGGGGATCACCATGTCGTCGATGCCTACCGAGATCCCGGCCTGCGTCGCGAAGCGGAAGCCGAGCTCCTTCAGGTCGTCGAGGAAGGTGACGGTCCGCTTGAGGCCCTGCTTGTCGTACGACGTCGCCACCAGCTCCACGAGCTCGCGCTTGTTCATCTCGCGGTTGATCCAGGGCAGCTCCTCGCGGCCCGGATCCGTCTCGCGCGGCACGATGGAGTTGAAGATCACGCGACCCACCGTGGTGTCGTACATGCGCCCGCCGTGGCGGATGCGGATGCGGCTGTGCAGACGGAGCCAGGCGTTGTCGTAGGCCGCGAGCGCCTCGTCCGCCGAGCCCTCGAGCTCGATCGCCGGCTCCTCGCCCCCGACGCGCGGCGCCTCCCGCGTGAGATAGTAGCAGCCGAGCACGATGTCCTGGCTCGGGGCGGCGATGGGCTTCCCGTCGGCCGGCTTCAGGATGTTGTTGGCGGAGAGCATCAGCAGCCGGCACTCGATCTGCGACTCGTAGGACAGCGGCACGTGCACCGCCATCTGGTCGCCGTCGAAGTCAGCGTTGAACGCCGCGCACACCAGCGGGTGGACCTTGATCGCCTTGCCCTCGATGAGGATCGGCTCGAACGCCTGGATGCCGAGACGGTGCAGCGTAGGTGCCCGGTTCAGCATCACCGGATGATCCCGGATCACCTCCTCGAGGATGTCCCAGACCTCCGGGCTCTCGTTCTCGACGAGCTTCTTGGCGCTCTTGACGGTCTGGACGTAGCCCTTCTCCTCGAGCTTGCGGATGATGAAGGGCTTGAAGAGCTCGAGCGCCATGGTCTTCGGCAGCCCGCACTGGTGGAGCTTCAGCTCCGGGCCGACCACGATCACGGAGCGGCCGGAGTAGTCCACGCGCTTGCCCAGCAGGTTCTGCCGGAAGCGCCCCTGCTTCCCCTTCAGCATGTCGGAGAGCGACTTGAGCGGCCGCTTGCCCCGGCCCCGCACCGCCTTGGAGCGGCGGCCGTTGTCGAACAGCGCATCCACGGCCTCCTGCAGCATGCGCTTCTCGTTGCGCAGGATGACCTCGGGCGCGCGCATCTCGATCAGCTTCTTGAGCCGGTTGTTGCGGTTGATCACCCGGCGGTACAGGTCATTCAGGTCGCTGGTAGCGAAGCGTCCGCCTTCCAGCGGCACCAGCGGCCGCAGGTCGGGCGGGATCACCGGCACGGCCTTCATGATCATCCACTCCGGCCGGTTGCCGGACTGGCGGAAGGCCTCGACCACCTTGAGCCGCTTGAGCAGGCTCTTCTTGCGGTGGTTGGACGTCTCGACCTTGACGTGCGCGCGCAGGTCGTTGGCGAGGTCCTCGATGTCCATCTGCGAGAGCACGTCGTAGATCGCCTCCGCTCCGATCTTGGCCACGAAGCTGGAGTCCCCGCGCTCGAGCTGATCCAGGTACTCGTCCTCCGTGATCAGCTGCATCTTCTCGTACTCGCTCTTCCCCGGCTCGATCACCACGTAGTTGGCGTAGTAGATGATCTTCTCCAGGTCGCGCAGACCGGTGTCGAGCAGATAGCCCATGCGCGAGGGGAGCGTCTTGAAGAACCAGATGTGCGCCACCGGCACGGCGAGCTCGATGTGAGCCATGCGCTCGCGCCGCACCTTGGAGAGCGTCACCTCCACGCCGCAGCGGTCGCAGATCACCCCGCGGTAGCGGATCCGCTTGTACTTCCCGCAGTGGCACTCCCAATCCTTGACCGGACCGAAGATCTTCTCGCAGAACAGCCCGTCCCGCTCCGGCTTGAAGGAGCGGTAGTTGATGGTCTCCGGCTTCGTGACCTCGCCGTAGGACCACTGCCGGATCTGCTCCGGCGAGGCGATCCCCACCTGGATATGGGAGAAGTTCGACGACGACTGCGTGTCCCGCTGACTGCGAAAATCAATCACGTTGCGACCTCCGATGTACGTGGCCGATCACGCCCCTGCCTCAAGCGTTCCAAACTCGTTGATCTGTACAGACGTGTCTCAAGCGGCTCGGTCGCTTGTGATGTACTTCCTCGAGCGGTGATGCCCGTACAGCGCATTCCGCCGGAGGGAACAGCCGGCCGCCGGCCCGGGTCCGCCGCGCTACTCGCCGAGCTTCACCGACAGGCCGAGGCTCTGCAGCTCCTTGACCATCACGTTGAACGACTCCGGAATCCCCGGCTCCGGCAGGTTCTCGCCCTTCACGATCGCCTCGTACACGCGCGAGCGCCCCTGGACGTCGTCGGACTTCACGGTCAGCATCTCCTGCAGCGTGTGCGCCGCCCCGTACGCCTCGAGCGCCCAGACCTCCATCTCCCCGAAGCGCTGGCCGCCGAACTGCGCCTTGCCGGCGAGCGGCTGCTGCGTGACGAGCGAGTACGGTCCGATCGACCGGGCGTGGATCTTGTCGTCCACGAGGTGGGACAGCTTGAGCATGTAGATGTAGCCAACCGTCACGCGGCGCTCGAACCCCGCGCCCGTCTTCCCGTCCCGCAGCTCGGCCTGGCCACTGGCTGGCAGCCCCGCTTCCCCGAGCCGCGCGCGGATCTCGTCCTCGGTCGCACCGTGGAACACCGGCGTTGCCACGTACATCCCGAGCAGCTTGGCCGCCCAGCCCAGATGCGTCTCGAGGATCTGCCCCACGTTCATGCGCGACGGCACGCCGAGCGGGTTCAGGCAGATCTCCACCGGCGTGCCGTCGGGGAGGAACGGCATGTCCTCCTCCGGCACGATCCGCGCGACGATCCCCTTGTTCCCGTGCCGGCCAGCCATCTTGTCGCCCACCGAGAGCTTCCGCTTCTGCGCGATGTAGACCTTGACCAGCTGCACGACGCCCGGCGGCAGGTCGTCCGGCAGGCCGATCTTCGTGATCCGGAGGCGGGTCTCCGCCTGCAGCTGCTCGATCTTCTCCTCGGCCGCCGCGATCGCGGCCCGGATGCGCTCCTCGGCCCGGGCGTTGGTGAGGGCGATCGCGTCCACGTTCACGCGCGCCCAGTCCAGCCCCTCCACGTCGGCCCGGCTGATCTTCGTCCCAGGCTCCAGCAGCGCCTTGCGTGCCTTGCGGTCCTGGAACGACGTCACGGTCTGGCCGACCAGGACCTTCGCGATCGCGTCGTTGCGCGCGGTCAGGACCTTGCGGATCTCGCGCTCCTCGTGCCGGCGCGCCTTGTCCGCCTCGAGCTCCTTGTCGCGCATCGTCAGCGGATCGCTGTGCTGGCGCGAGAACACCTTCACGTCGATCACGACTCCCTCCATCCCGGGAGGAGCCTTGAGCGACGTGTCCTTCACGTCCTTGGCCTTCTCTCCGAAGATGGCGGTGAGCAGCCGCTCCTCGGGCGAGAGCTCCTTCTCCCCCTTCGGGCTCACCTTGCCCACCAGGATGTCGCTGGCGACGATCGCCGCGCCCACCCGCACGATGCCGCGGTCGTCGAGGTTCACGAGCGCCTCCTCGGCCACGTTCGGGATCTCGCGCGTGATCTCCTCCTGGCCGCGCTTCGTGTCGCGCACGTGGAGCTCGAGCTCCTGGATGTGCACGGACGTGAACGCGTCCTCCTTGACCAGCTTCTCGCTGATCACGATCGCATCCTCGAAGTTGTTCCCGTACCACGGCATGAACGCCACCAGGGTGTTGATGCCGAGGGCCAGCTCACCCTTGTCGGTGGCCGCGCCGTCGGCGATCACGTCGCCCGACCGCACGCGCTCCCCGCGGCGCACGAGCGGCCGCTGGTTGATGGCCGTGTCCTGATTCGTGCGGCGGAACTTGTCGAGCTCGTGGACGTCGGCGTTCGCGAAGTCGAGCTCCTCCCCGTCGCCGTCCGCGGCCGGGGCCGGGTCGCCGCGAATGATGATGCGCTCGGCGGTCACGCTCTCGACCACGCCGTCGCGCCGGGCCAGCACCACCGCCCCGGAGTCGCGCGCCACCTTGCCCTCGAGGCCCGTCCCCACCACGGGCGCCTGCGGCGCCAGCAGCGGCACCGCCTGGCGCTGCATGTTGGAGCCCATCAGCGCGCGGTTCGCATCGTCATGGTCCAGGAACGGAATCAGCGCCGCCGCGATGGACACGAGCTGGTCCGGCGAGACGTCCATGAAGTCGATCTCGTTTCCCTTCGAGAGCGGGAACTCGCCGCGGCTGCGGCAGAGGACGAAATCGCTCTCGAACCGTCCCTTGGGGTCGATCGCCGCATTCGCCTGCGCGATCACGAACCGGTCCTCCTCGGAGGCCGAGAGGTAGCGGATGTCGCCGGTGACACGGCCGTTCTTCACCACCCGATACGGGGTCTCGATGAAGCCCAGGTCGTTGATCCTCGCGTACGTGGAGAGGCTCGTGATGAGGCCGATGTTGGGGCCCTCGGGCGTCTCGATCGGGCACATCCGCCCGTAGTGCGAATAGTGGACGTCGCGCACCTCGAAGCCGGCGCGCTCGCGCGTCAGGCCGCCCGGTCCGAGCGCCGACAGGCGACGCTTGTGCGTCATCTCGGCCAGCGGGTTCGTCTGGTCCATGAACTGCGAGAGCTGGCTCGAGCCGAAGAAGGCGTTGATGACCGCGGAGATCGTGCGCGCGTTGACCAGGTCGTCCAGCATCATCTTCTCGGGGTCCTGCGTGGTCATCCGCTCCTTGACCAGCCGCGCCATGCGCGAGAGGCCCAGGCTGAACTGGTTCGCGATCAGCTCCCCGATCGAGCGCACCCGCCGGTTCCCCAGATGGTCGATGTCATCGACGTACCCCTCCCCGTTCCGCAGCCGCACGAGGTACTTGATGATCTCGATGAAGTCCTCGCGCGTGAGCACGGTCTGGTCGAGCGGCGTGTCGAGCTCGAGGCGCGAGTTGAGCTTGTAGCGGCCCACGCGCCCCAGGTCGTAGCGCTTGGGGTGGAAGAACAGGCGCTCCAGGTGCTGGCGCGCGATCTCCAGATTGGGGGCCTCGCCGGAGCGCATCAGGCTGTAGATGCGCAGGAGCGCGTCCTCCTGGCTCGTCGTCGGATCCTTGTCGAGCGTGTTCTTGATCAGCTGCGACTCGGCGCGGCCCGGCGCCGAGACGTACATCTTGACGGTCTCGATCTCGTGCTTGCGGAGGGTCTTGTAGACGTCCTTCGTGAGCTCGGAGGCCTTCGCCACCCAGACCTCGCCCGTCTCAGGATCCACCACGTCCTCGGCGATCAGCGCGCCCGAGAAGTCGCGCCGGATCTCCTTCTCGCGCGCCATCTCCTCCACGTTCACGTCCCGCACGTCGTAGAAGGTGTTCAGGATCTCCTCGTTGTCGGAGAGCCCGAAGGCGCGCAGGAGAGCGGTGACCGGGAACTTCTTCTTCTTGTCGATGTGGACGAAGATCACGTCGTGGATGTCCACCGTGAACTCCACCCACGAGCCGCGGAAGGGGATGATGCGCGCCGAGAAGAGGCGCTGCCCGTTGGGATGGATCGACTCTTCGAACACCACTCCCGGCGAGCGATGCAGCTGGCTCACGATCACGCGCTCTGCCCCGTTGACCACGAACGTGCCCAGCTGCGTCAGCAGCGGGATCGACCCGAGGAAGACCTCCTTCTCGGTGACGGCCTTGACCTTCTTCTGTCCCTCCACGTCCTCGCGGATCACGAGCCGCAGCGTGGCCTTGATCGGAGCCTCGTGCGTCATGTCGCGCTCCTGGCACTCCCCGACGCTGTACTTGGGCTCGCCGATCGCGTAGCTCACGAACTCCAGCGAGTAGTTCTCCTGGACGTCGGTGATCGGGAAGATGTCGTTGAAGACGGCCTGGAGGCCGACGTTCTCCCGCTTCTCGGGATCGACGTCCATCTGCAGCAGCTGCTTGAAGGAGTCGAGCTGGATCTCCAGCAGATGGGGCATCTCCATCCCCTGCTGCAGCTTGCCGAACGAAACGCGCTCTCGGGTCATCTCACTCACGGGCACTCGCTCCTCTCGAGGTTGGGCCCTCACGGACGTACAGCTGCCGACCCTCCCCGCCTACTTGAGCTCCACCGCACCGCCGGCGTCCTCGAGCCTCTTCTTCATGTCCTCCGCCTCCGCCTTGGTCACGCCCTCCTTCACCGTCTTGGGGGCGCCGTCCACCAAATCCTTGGCCTCCTTCAATCCCAGGCTCGTCAACTCGCGAACGACCTTGATCACCTGGATCTTCTTGTCGCCGCCCGACTTCAGCACCACGTCGAACTCGGTCTTCTCCTCGACAGGCGCCGCCGCGGCCGCGGCGCCTGCGCCGCCTGCCGGGCCGGCCATCGCCACCGGAGCGGCCGCCGACACTCCGAACTTCTCCTCCATGTCCTTCACCAGGTCCGCCAGCTCGAGCACGCTCATGCTGCCGATCGCCTCGAGAAGCTCTTCCTTGGAAATCCTCATCCTCGTCTCGGTTGCCATGCGCTCCATCTCCTCGGGTTGAACGGACGGACGTGGGTACGGACCGGGGTGCTACGCTCCGGCGGAAGGGTCGGGTGCGGGCTCCGCCGGCACGGCATCGGCCTGGTCGCCACCGCCCGGGCCACCGGCCTCAGCGGCTCCGGCCCCGGCTCCCCCGGCCTCAGCGACTCCGGCCTCGGCACTCGCCTCGGCGGCCCCCGCCTCGGCGCCGCCTGCCTGGGTGCCACCCGCCCCGGCGCTCACCTCGGCGGCACCCCCCTCGGTGC
>JACCXV010000100.1 GCA_013696835.1 Gemmatimonadota bacterium
TGGTGAGCCCGGAAGGATTCGAACCTTCGACTCGCGGATTAAAAGTCCGCTACTCTACCAGCTGAGTTACGGGCTCGGCCGGGGTAACTCCGCAATATACAGGACCGGCGTCACGCCGAATTAGAGAGATCCGAGGCGCGGAAGCTGGGTCACGCTGGAGCCGCAGACGACGGAGCCGCAGAGGGCAGAGCTTCGGACGCCGACGTCATCCAGAGTCCGACGGCGCCGCCTCCAGCACCACCATCTGGTCGCGCTTCGTGCCGACGGAAACGCGCCGGATCGGACAGCGCACCAGCTCCTCGATCCGCTCCAGGTAGCGCCGCGCGGCCGCGGGGAGGTCGCCGATCCGCCGCGCCCCGGCGGTGGGCGTGTCCCAGCCCTCCATCTGCTCGTAGATCGGCTCGCAGTTCTCCAGCACGCTGAGGCTCCCCGGAAACTCCTGCAGGCGCTCGCCGCCGACCATCCCGCTGCCGGAACTCTGCGAGGCACGGTCGCCACGGAAGCGATAGCCGACGCAGATCCTCAGCGACGGCAGCCCGTCGAGCACGTCGAGCTTCGTGACGGCGAGCTCGGTGAGGCCGTTGACGCGTGCGGCGAAGCGCACGACCACCGCGTCGAACCAGCCGCAGCGCCGCGGCCTCCCCGTCGTCGCGCCGTATTCCCCGCCAGCCTCGCGGAGGCGCTCGCCCATCTCGTCTGGGAGCTCCGTGGGAAGAGGGCCGTTGCCCACGCGGGTGGTATACGCCTTCACGACGCCGATGATCTCGTCCAGCGTCCGCGGGCCGATCCCCACACCCGTCGCGGCGCCCCCGGCGGTGGTGCTCGACGAGGTCACGTAGGGATAGGTGCCATGATCGAGGTCGAGGAGCGATCCCTGGGCGCCCTCGAGCAGCACGCGCTCTCCACGCGAGAGCGCGGCATAGATCGCGCGCGAGACGTCTCCCGACATGGCGAGCAGCCGCTGGCGGTAGCCGAGGACCTCCGCCAGCACGTCCTCGCAGCGGACGCGCAGGGAGGATCCGAGCACCTCCAGCCAGCGGTTCTTCTCCTCCACGTTGTCGCGAACCATCTCCCCCAGGCGTTGCTCGTCCCAGAGGTCCGCCACGCGGATCCCCGAGCGGGCCGCCTTGTCCTCGTACGCGGGGCCGATCCCCCGACCGGTCGTGCCGATCCTGCCCCTGCTGCGACGGCCCTCCTTCGCCTCGTCGAGCACCCGATGATACGACAGGAGGAGATGGGCCCGGTTCGACACCTTGAGACGCTGCGTGGCGTCGATGCCGCGCCGCTCGAGCTCGTCCACCTCCTCGAAGAACCGGGTAGGGTCGAGCACCACGCCGTTTCCGAGCAGACAGAACTTGCCGGGGTGCAGGATGCCCGACGGCACCTGGTGGAGCACGAACTGCTCGTCGCCCACGACCACGGTGTGGCCGGCGTTGGCGCCCCCCTGATAGCGGGCGATGATGTCGGCCTCGCGGGCGAGGACGTCCACGATCTTGCCCTTGCCCTCGTCGCCCCACTGTGCGCCGACGATCACGCGGCATAGACCCTTCGCCATCGAATGCCTCCTCAGGCCAGCTGCAGCAGCACCAGCGTCACGATCGCGACGCCGACGCCGGTCTTCACGGCCATCGCCGCCACCCGTCCCACGAACGCACCGAGCCCCGCGCGCCAGCCCGCACGGAAGGTCCGCGACTTCTTCCACTCCAGAAGGAACGCGCCCGCGAACGCCCCGGCGAAGGCACCCACCAGCGTGCCCACGACCGGGAACAACGGCGAGAGCGCGATCGCGCCGGCGATGCTCCCCAGGAATGCGCCCCACATGCCCCACCGCGTCGCGCCGAAGCGGCGTGCGGTGAGGACGCCCAGGAGGGCCTCCGCGACCTCCGCGAGCAGCGCGAGCCCCAGGCCGAGGCCGATCCACCCCAGGGAGAGCTCGCTCGCCGGCACGAGCAGGCGGTGCAGAACGGGCGCTCCGGCCACGATCCAGAGCCCGGGCAGCCCTACAGGGATGAGGAACAGCCCGATCGCGCAGGCCAGCAGCAGGAGCAGGTCCCCCGAGGACAGGCTTCCGCCGCCCATCAGAAGCCGGTCGGGGCGTCGCAGAAGAAGACCTCCAGGCCCCAGCGCTCCGCGATGTGATCCCCCAGGGCCTGCACGCCCCATGTCTCGGTGGCGTAGTGGCCGCCGAAGAGGAGATGGACGCCGGCTTCGCGCGCCGGATGGTAGGAGACGTGACTCGTCTCCCCCGTCAGGAACGCGTCGTACCCCTCGGCCGCGGCCCTGCCCGCGAGGTCGGCGCCTGCGCCGGACACGATCGCCAGGCTGCGCACCGCGTCGTGGCCAAAGGCCAGCAAGCGCACGGCGCTGCCCAGGCGCGCCTCGCAACGGACCCTGAGCTCCTCCGGCGCGACAGCGCCAGGCAGATCACCCCCGATGCCGATCTCCAGGCCGGCAGCCTCGCTGCCGGGGGCCGCGCACGACGGCCCGAAGGGCCGCAGCGCGCCCAGGCCGAGCCGGCGCGCGAGCACGGCGTTGTTCCCGACCTCGGGATGCGCGTCGAGGGGCAGGTGAGCGCAGTAGAGCGCGAGGTCCGCCTCTATCAGCGCGGCGATCCGGCGGCGCAGCGTGCCGACCAGCGGCACGGGGCGCTCGCCCCAGTACAATCCGTGGTGCACGATGAGCAGCTGGGCCGCTCCGCCGCGCGCCTGCTCGAACGTCTGCAGCGCCGCGTCCGTGGCGAGCGCGACGCGCGTGACCGTTGGTGCTCCCTCCACCTGCAGCCCGTTCAAGGACTTGTCGGCGACCTCTCGAACGCGAAGGTAGTCGTCCAGGTAGTCCGTCAGCTCGCGCAGCTGAACGCTTCCCAGTGGAGCGGAGCCGTGGCCGGAGGCCGCGCGGCGAGCGCCGGGCGCGATGGAAGCCCCTCAGGTGCCCCGCGCCGGGGGCGGAGGGGCGGCGCCGGGGCGGACGGTCGGGTCGCTGCCGCTCATGCTGAGAGGCGTTCCGTCCCGCAGCGTCATGTCGAACGTGTACGTCCCCCGGTCGAGCCGGTAACGCACGGTCTCGGCCACTCCCTCGAGGATGGCGAGCTCGCCGGCGGTCTCCGGAGAGGAGCGCAGCTCGGCCTCGTCAGCGGGATAGCGGCCGTTGATGACGTGAAAGTTGAGGAGCGAGCGGTTCAGGTTGGAGAGCGCAGTGCGGATCTGGAGCTTGCGGCTTTCGCTCAGCGCCCCGAGGGTGCCCGGCAACCCGCCGCCCACTCCCGACCCCGCCTGCCCCGCACCAGCCGAGCCCGCACCAGCCGGCTGCGCCTGCTCACGATCATGCTCACTGCCACCACAGCCGGCGGCCAGAAGCAGCGCGAGGCACAGGACGGCCTGGGAACGGGCGGGCGGAAGGGAGAGGCGCATGGGATGCCGGCGTCGGGCGCTGCCGCCCCCCGCGCCGCAGGTAGCGGGCGAGGCGTGGGGAGACGTGAGAGGAAAAAGGCTTTCCCGCGCGGTCGTTGCCGCCCGCCGCAGCCGCCGCGTAGTTTACGCGCGCCCATGCGCACGAGCAACGATCCCGCAGCGCGTTGATCGCCCTCCCGCTCGGCGCCCGCTTGGGCCGTCTCGCTCAGCTTCCGCCGAGCGCCGACTCTCGCGTCTCCCCGCTTTTCCTGTTCCCGACCCTCATGCCGCTGGTCGTGCTCGCCGGGCTCTTCGGCAGCGGCTGTGGGGGAGCGGACCGTGCGTCGCTCGAGAAGGACGTTCGCCTGGAGATCGCGCACGACCCGCCAGGCAACGCTCCCGCCGGCGAGCCGTTCCTGCTCGGGATGCGGATCTCCGCCACACCGCCCCTCGGGCCCGGCAGCGCCCACGTGTGGTACGAAACACTGGACGCGGGGTGGTCGAGGCTCGAGCTGACGGGCCTCGCCGGGACGGATCGTCTCGAGGCGGAGATCCCACCACAACCGCGCGGGACGACGCTACGCTACTACTTCACGGTGCGCAGCGCCCTCGGCGAGATGGTGCGCCTGCCAAGCGAGCAGCCATCGGAAGGGGCGAGCGCGCTGGCCCCGCCGGCCTACGAGATCGAAGCACGCGCACCGGTGGCGAGCTGGGCGATGTGGCTCCGCACGGGCGGGGCGGCGCTGGCCCTGGCGCTGGTGGTGCTGGGTGGGGTTCTCTCCTCGCGCCGGATGCGCCGCACGTCGGAGAGCGCTGCGCTCTCCCCCGGAGTCGCGCTTGTAGCGCTCGGCCTGGTCGTTTTCGCAGTCGCGCTGGGAGGCGCCGTGGTGGCGAGCTGGCAGGCGACCGGGGACGCGCTGCGGGATGTGCCGGGGACCTGGTGGATCGCACTCCTCCTGTGGTCGTTCCTCATGGCAGCGACCCGCCGGTCGCGCGAGGCTGGGGCCGAGGGCACGCCCTGGCTCGCCAGGCTAGTCCTTCTGCTGACTGGCGCTGGCGGCCTCGCAGTGCTGGCCGGGCTGACTGGCCTCCCCTAGATCCGCCCAAACGTCGCTCGACTCACCTTGCAAATTGCAAGACATCGCGGGGCGGCTCCGGCGTCGACTCCGCCGACGCGACGTTTCGCAGGGCGCAACCGCCTGAGGCTGACCGGCTTCCGGTCATTTCCACCCCCCCCGCGCATCGGGCACGAAAACTGCCCAACAGGTCCTCGCCTGAGATCGAAACGGTAAACCCGTCGTGAGGCGGGGACACAAAGCCACGGGTCTTC
>JACCXV010000136.1 GCA_013696835.1 Gemmatimonadota bacterium
GGGCTTCCCACGTGCCCGCCGCGGCGAGACGCTGCTGCATGAGGTTCCTGCGGATCGCCGGTCTCGCCTCCTCCGCGCTGCCGTACTTCGCGGAATCGGCGCGATACGCCACGTCCACGGCCGAGTCGCTGATCGCCACTTCGTCCTGGACGCGGCGGCGCAGCATGTCCTGCACGACCATGATGGACACGCGGTCATCGAGCTTCTGCTGGCGGTCCGGGTCGAGCTCCAGCCCGGCGGCCGTTGCGCGCGAGATCAGCATCGAGTTCTTCACGAGCGGCGTGAGCGCCGAAACCATCTTGTCCCGGGTGTCCAGCGCGCGCACCGCCGCCTGGTTCTCCTGCGGCAGGCCGCGGAAGCGCTCGACGATCTCCCCGATGGTGAGGTCGTCCCACGTGTCCGACGCGCCCGGCCCCCCGTTCCAGCGGGCGACGACGCGCGCGTTGCGCAGGGAGTCGGGCACGGAACTGTCGGCCTGGAACAGTGCCACCAGCGTGTCCACGTTCGACTCGTAGAACTCCAGCCCCGATTCGCCCACCATCTTGTCCACGTACCGCTCCTCCGCCTCGCGCTGACGCGGCCGCGAGAGCGCCTCCAGGATCTGGGGTCGAACCTCCTCCAGCGTCTTCTTGCGCTTGTCCTCGACCTTAATGACGTGATAGCCGAAACGGGTCTCCACGACGCCCGACACCTCGTTTGGCTGCAGCTCGAAGGCGGCCTTCTCGAAGGCCGGCACCATGTCCCCCTTTCCGAACCAGCCCAGCTCCCCGCCCGTGGCCGCCGTCGTGCCCTCCGAATAGGCGCGCGAGAGCTTCTCGAAGTCTTCCCCCTTGCGCGCCTTGGCGAGCGCCTCCTCTGCGCGCGCCCGCGCCGCCTGCTTCTCCTGGGGTGTGGCCGTGGGCGATACGGTGACCAGCACGTGCCTGGCCTTCACCTCCTCGCCGATGCGGTCCCGATAGAAGCTCTCGACCGCGCTGTCGGGCACGGAGATCGACTTGAAGATCACCGAGTCGCGCAACTGCCCTATCATGAGCTGATCGCGCCAGATGTCACGGGCGGCGCTCTGCTCGGGCGTCATCTTCTCGCCCTTCGCCGCGTCCTTGGCCAGCTCCACGGCCACGAGGTCGTCCACCGCTCGCTTCAGACCCTCGCGCGTGCGGTCCGACCGGACCGCGCCCATGTAGGCGGCGACTTCGCCGGCACTCACCGTGTCATCCCCGACGACCGCCAGCGGCGTCTCGCGCTTGTCGGAGGCCTCCTCCGCCGCCTTGTCGGGGCCGGCCTTGCAGGCCGTGAGCGCGAACAGGACTGCCAGCAGCGCCGGGCACATCAGGGAACGGTCGGCGCGCGGCACGCGCGGAGCCGCGATCGATGGGGAATGCGACATCGGTCCTTCGCTCCTTTTCTCCAGGCTTCGGTTGATCGATCGGCCTTCGCTGGGATGTGGTCGCTGTCGCTTCGGACCCGGGCGCGCGGCCGGCCTCAGGCCACCGCGGGCACGAGCTCGGACACCGCGGCCTGCAGCAGCTCGAGGGCGGAAGGGACCAGGGCGCCGGGATCCGTGGCGCGCAGCCGGATGCGGGTGGGCCGCTGCCCCAGCACGTCCATGCGGCAAGTCTCGGGCAGGAGCAGACCTTCGAACAGGCTGAACTGGGGCTGTACCCCCTCGTTCCACTCCAGTTCCACGAGCCCGACTTTCGGCGCCACCCGGATCCGCCTCAATCCGGCCCGCGTCCCGCGCAGCTTGAGCTCGAGCGACGCGAGCAGGTTCGAGGCTTCGGGCGGAAGCGGACCGTAGCGGTCCGTCAGCTCCGCGGCGAAGTCCGCCACCTGCCCCGGGTCGTCCAGACGGGATGCCCTGCGGTACAGATTCAGCTTCAGTCGCGAATCGGGCACGTACTCGTCGGGCAGGTAGGCCGGCCCCTCGAACGTGACCTCGGTCTCGGGCTGCGCCGCGTGCCGCGTTCCCTTCAGCCGCTGCACGGCTTCCTCCAGGAGCTTGAGGTACGTGTCCAGCCCCACGGCCTGGATGAAGCCGGATTGCTCCCGCCCGAGCAGGTTGCCGGCGCCGCATCTCCAGGTCCTTGAGCGCGATCTGGTACCCTGCGCCGAGCTCGCTGTACTCCTCCAGGACGCGCAGCCGCTTCTCGGCCTCCTCCGTCATCTGCGTGCGCGGCGGAGCCAGGAAGTAGGCGTACGCCCGGCGATGGGAGCGACCCACCCGTCCGCGCAGCTGGTAGAGCTCCGAGAGGCCGAAGCGGTCCGCGCGGTTCACGATCAGCGTATTCGCGCGGGGGACGTCGAGCCCCGACTCCACGATGGTGGTGCAGACGAGCACGTCCACGTCCCCGTGGAAGAAGCGCAGCATCACGCCCTCGAGCTCGCCCTCCTTCATCTGGCCGTGCGCGACCTCCATGCGCGCCTCCGGCACCAGCCGTCCCACGAGGCGGGCGACCTCGTCGATCGTCTCCACCCGGTTGTGGATGAAGAACACCTGGCCGTCCCGGTCCAGCTCGCGCCGCAGCGCGTCCCGGATCAGGTCCTCGTCCAGCGTGGCGATGGTGGTCACCACGGGAATGCGGTCGCGTGGCGGCGTCTGCAGGAGCGACATGTCGCGAATGCCGGAGAGCGAGAAGTACAGCGTGCGGGGGATGGGGGTGGCGGTTAGGGTGAGCACGTCCACGGCCCCCTTCAGCCTGCGCAGCTGCTCCTTCTGCTTCACGCCGAAGCGCTGCTCCTCGTCCACGACGACCAGTCCCAGATCGTGGTACGCGACGTCCTTCGACAGCAGGCGATGCGTGCCGATCACGATGTCCACGTCGCCGCGCGCCAGGTCCTTGAGCGCGGCGAGCTGCTCCTTGCGGGAGCGAAAACGCGAGAGCGCTTCGACTCGCACGGGAAAGTCGGCCAGGCGCTCGCGAAACGTGGTCAGATGCTGCTCGGCGAGGATCGTCGTGGGCACGAGCACGGCCACCTGCCGCCCGTCCTGCACCGCCTTGAACGCGGCGCGGATCGCCACCTCGGTCTTGCCGTAGCCCACGTCGCCGCACAGCAGCCGATCCATCGGCCTGCGCGACTCCATGTCAGCCTTGATCGCCACGGTCGCCGACGCCTGGTCCGCGGTGTCCTCGTAGAGAAAGGAGCTCTCGAGCGCCCGCTGCCACGCCGTGTCCGACGAGAAGGCGAACCCGCGGTCCAGCTCCCGCTGGGCGTAGAGCTCGAGCAGCTCCTCGGTCATGTCCTCGATCGCCCTGCGCGTGCGGGCCTTCTGCCGCTCCCAGGTCGGGGCCCCGAGCCGGTGCAGCCGCGGCTCGGTGCCGTCTTCCGACGTGTACTTCTCGACGAGGCTCAGGCGATCGACGGGGACGTACAGCTTGTCGCCGTCGGCGTAGCGCAGCGCCAGGCACTCGATGACGCCTCCGGAGAGCTCGAGCTTCTCGATGCCGAGGAAGCGCCCGATGCCGTAGTCGATGTGCACCAGGAAGTCGCCCGGATGGATATCGGTGAAGGATTCGAGCGGTGCGCCGACGCGGTAGCGCACGCGCCGCGGAATCCGGCGCTGCCGCTCGAAGATCTCGTGATCGGTGTAGACCGCGAGACGCTCGTCGGGCAGGCGGAAGCCGGCCGTGACGGTGCCGACCGCCAGCTGGGCGTGCGCGGCGCCGTCCGCGAGGATCTCCTCGAGCCGCTCGAGCTGCCCCAGGTTGTCGCAGAAGATCGTGGTGAAGAGACCGCGGTCGTGGTTCGTGGCCACGACCCCCCGCAGGCGCTCGATGTCGCGGCCGATCGGCTCCGGGTCGCGCGTGGCGAAGCGGATCGTGCGACCGCCCCCCGACGACGTCCCCGGAGCGGCATCCCCCTCGGGCGTGGACTGGTCGGCGACCTCGGCCGCTTCCCCAGACGCGCCCGTGCCGCCCATGTGCAGCGCATGCAGCCGAAGCTGACGGCGATTCCTGAGGGTCGAGCGCAGCGTATCCGGCGGCGCGTACGAGGTATCCGGCGGGGCAACCTCCAGGCCGTCGGGTTCCGAATCGCCAGCCGCGCTCGCCTCGGCGTGGCGTTCGAGCACCTCGGCCCAGTACTCCTCCCATTCGCGCTCCACCTGCTCGGGCTCGTCGAAGACGACGAGCGCGTGCGCGGGCAGGTACGAGGCGGGAGAGACCAGCCGTTGGCGCGCCGACCCTGGCGCGGCCGGCTGCACCTCCGCCCCCCACAGTGAACGCGGCTCGCGGGCCGGCAACACGGTGACTTTCTGCTGCGGCTCCACCGAACGCTGCGTTCCGATGTCGAAGACCCGGAGCAGCGTGATCTCGTCCCCGTCGAGCTCGATCCGCACCGGGGCCGCCATGCCGAACCCGTACAGATCGACAATTCCGCCGCGGGCGCTGAACTCGCCCACCGCGGAGACCATCGGCTCGCGCTCGAAACCAAGCTCGACCAGGCGCGCCAGGAGACGTTCGCGGTCCCAGCGGTCGCCCACTCGCAGCTTGAGCACCATCCCGCCCAGATCGTGGGCGCCCAGCACCAGTTCCTGGAGGGCGCGCGCGGGCACCACCCCCACGCGCACGTCGGCTCGCACCAGCCGCGCCAGGAACTCGAGCCGCTCCCCGGCGATGTCCGGATGGGGGGCGCGCTCCTCGAACGGCAGCGTCTCCCACGCCGGAAAGACGGCAGCGGCTCCTTCGCCGAGGAAGGCGCGCAGGTCCTCCGCCATGCTGTCCGCAGCCTCGGTGGAGGCGGTCACGACGAGCAGGGAGCCCCAGGCGGACTTGCCGCGCCGGCACCGGTCGGCGAGCGCCGCCACGAGGAGCGCCTTGGAGGAACCCGTGAGGTTGCTCGCGGCCACACGCGCCGCGGGCGCCGTCAAGGCTCGCTCCAGGGAGCGGAAGGGCGATCCATTGGAGAAGGTTTCGATCAGCTGGTTCATGGCGTCGGTTCAGCCGGAGACCTTCCCGACCGTGCACGAGAGCGGCGCGTCGGGCAGTGGTGAACGCGGAAATCCGCCGGCCCAGGGCTCCACCCAAGGGGCGATCCCTGTTCCAAGCGGTCGTGAAGGAGGCGCGACAACGTAAGGGTGGCGAGGGGTGGGAGCAAATCCGGCCGGACCCTCAGCCCGTTCTGCGGCGCGAGATCCCTGAGCGTCCCGCGGTGCAGGCGAGTTCCTTGACTCGTGCTCCCAGGCCGTCGAGGATTTGCGCCCGTTGCGCCCGGCAGCTCGGGCGCAACGACAAGCCAGGGCGCCGGGGCGGGGGACCGGGGCCTTTCCGTTGTCGTACTC
>JACCXV010000137.1 GCA_013696835.1 Gemmatimonadota bacterium
GTCAGGAAGAGGCGTCCTGCCAACGAAGCATGGATCTCGACTGCGCTCTGCGCGCCGTCGATGGCAGCGAGGGGATCGTCCGGTTCGAGAACCACCGCGGCGACAGTCGCCTGTGCCTGGCCCGGCGCGGCGGCCGAGCTCGCTGTTGCCACGAGGCGAACACGCGCGCCGCGGGCGGCGACGTCCGTTACCGTCCGTCCGATCCCTTCACGGATCCCGGCCACGGAAATCGCCTCGACTGCGATCGACCGGCGCCATGCCAGCGTGCAGAGGATCGCGAGCTTCGCGGCCGCATCCCGCCCATCGAGGTCGAAGGACGGATCGGGTTCGGCGAAGCCGGCCCGCTGCGCCTCCCGGACCGCGTCGGCGAACGCGACGCCCTGGGCGAGGCGTGTGAGCACGAACGTGGTGGTCCCGTTCAGGATGCCCCGCAGGCGCAGCACGTCCTCCGCGGCCAGGGTTTCGCGCAGCACGCGCACCACCGGAAGCGCGGCTCCGGCAGCGGCCTCGCAAAGAAGGCGGGGATCATGGCGGGCGAGCAGATCCAGGAGGACGGGGTCGTTCGCGACGGCCTGCTTGTTGGCGGTCACGACGCAGGCTCCGCGCGCGTGCGCCACGCGCAGCCAGCTGGAGGCCGCGGCTGCGCCGCTGGCCTCTACGACGATGGGGAGAGAGGAATCGCCTGCCAGCCCCGGCGCATCGTCGTGTACGCGAGCGCCCCTCAGGTGGGGGCGCGGACGGTTCGGCCGGGTCACGGCGACCTGGCGCAGCACCAGCCTCACGCCGTACCGCTCCTCGACCGCGGCGCCGCGGTCCTCGAGCGCGGCCGCGAATGCCGAGCCGACGGTGCCGCAGCCCACCAGCCCGACATCGATCCGCAACGTCCTCACGGCCGATGCTCCGCGCGTGCGAACTGCTCTCCGGCGATCCGTTGCACCTGCAACGTAGCGGCGGAAGCGATGTCCGAGATACCTTCGGGGCCATGACGGCACCCCAGGCAAGCCGGCGCGAATCCCCTCCGGGGCCAGCTCGCAAACCCTCCGATTTCAGGTGTATCCGCTGCCACGCGGGATACGGCCTCGATACCGTGATCTACCGCTGCGGCGCGTGCGGCGGGCTGCTCGAGGTGCGCCACGACCTCGAGGCGCTCCGCGACCTGCGCACGCCCCGATCGTGGAAGGCGCTCTTTCGCGAGCGGCTGAGCGCGATCCGTGGATTTCACCGCAGCGGCGTGTGGCGCTACCACGAGCTCGTTCTCCCAGACCTCTCGCCGGCAGACGCGGTCACTCTTGGTGAAGGGAACACGGGGCTGTACCGCCTGGAGGCGCTGGAGCGGCGCGCCGGGGCGGGGCCGCTGCATCTCAAGCACGAGGGGCAGAACCCCTCACTCTCTTTCAAGGATCGGGGCATGACCGCCGGGGTGTCGTGGGCGCGCCGACTGGGTGTCCGCGCGGTTGCCTGCGCCTCCACGGGGGACACCTCGGCGGCGCTGGCGCTCTACGCCGCACGGGCGGAGGGGCTGGCCGCGCTCGTCGTGGTGCCGCGAGACGGGATCACGCTCGAGCAGCTGGGGCAGCCGCTCGCCAGTGGCTGTCGCACCATCCGGCTGGACACGGACTTCGACGGCTGCATCCAGCTGCTCCAGGAGCTCGCCCGTCTGCATCCGCTGTACCTCCTGAACTCCCTGAACTCGATCCGTCTCGAAGGTCAGAAGACCATCGCGTTCGAGATCCTGCAGCAGCTCGACTGGGAGCCGCCGGACTGGATCGTCATGCCCGTCGGCAACGCCGGCAACGTCAGCGCGCTCGCGAAGGGCTTCTCCGAGCTGCGCGAGCTCGGGATCCTCGAGCGGGTGCCGAGACTGGCCGGGGTCCAGGCGGCGGCGGCCGCGCCCCTGGCGCGGGCGTTCTCAGAGGGCGCGCCGGAGATCGAGCCGCTGGTGGCCGGGGAGACGATCGCCACCGCCATCCGCATCGGCAACCCGGTCAGCGCGCCCAAGGCGCTCTCCGCGGTGCGGGCGAGTCAGGGCGTGTTCCTGCAGGTGGACGACGCTGCAGCGGCCGACGCAAAGGCCCTGGTGGACGCGAGCGGCGTCAGCATCTGCCCGAACTCGGGGGTCGCGGTCGCGGGCTGGCTGCAGCTCGTGAGCGAGGGCGTGATCGGCAGGCGCGAGTCGGCGGTGGTCGTGGGCACGGCGCACGGCATCAAGTTCAGCCGGACGACGCTCGACTATCACCGCGGGACGTCTCCCGCAGGCCCCGGGGCGCATGCGAATCCGCCCGTGGAGACGGCGGCGACCCTCGAGGACCTGGAGCGCGCGGCCGGCCTGGCCTGCGGGTGACGTTCTCGCTGGCTCACTCCCGCTTCAGCTCGGCCAGCCTGGCGTGGAGGGTGGAGGCGGTCGAGGCGTAGGCGGGGTCCGCATGGACGTTCGTCGTCTGGTCGGGGTCCACCTGCAGGTCGTATAGCTCCCGCTCCCCGTTCCTGTACTCCGCGTAGGCGTACCTCGATGTGCGTACGCCCTGGAAGCGGGGTGGCACCGACGAGCCGCCCAGCACCTCCAGCAGTGCGGCGTCGCGCCAGGGGCTCTCGGGGTTCGAGAGCAGTGGCGCGAAGCTCCTGCCATTCACCGCTGCCGGGAGCGTCACGCCTGCCCACTGCGCGATGGTGGGCGCGAGGTCGACGTTCAGCATCAGGCTCGGATCGACGCGCGGTTGCGCGCCGGGAGCCCTCACCAGCAGTGGGACGCGCACGCACGACTCGTAGAAGCAATTCTTCTGTCGCGTGTAGCGGTGTTCGCCAAGAGCTAGGCCGTGGTCCGAGGTGTAGACGATGGCGGCGTTCCCCAGACGGCCCGAGCGGTCGAGCGCCGCCACGATGTCGGCAACCCCGTCATCGACCGCCAGAAGGGTTTCGACCTGCTTGCGGTAGAAGCGGTCCGTGCTGTCCTGTCCTGCGAGGGTCAGCGCCGCCAGGTTGCGCACCCACGCTGGCTTGTCTGAGACGTCCGCCTCGTTGTACGAGGGGGGTCGCCATCCCTGAAGGGTCCGCATCGTGCCCCTGTGGCGCGGAGCCGGGACCGGATCTCCGTGGGGAGCGAAGGGGGCGTAGTAGAGGAACAGCCGCTGGCCGGACGGCGCGGACTCGATGAACCGGACCGCCTTCTTCGTGAGGACGTCCGTCGAGTACTCCTCCGGCGCGCGGCCGTACCGGACCTCGATTCCGTTCTCGACGAGCGTGTAGTCGTAGTACTTCGTGAAGACGAACGCCTGCCACTCGTCCCAGCCCGGCGGGATGTACGGCCAGGGGGTGAGCCGGTTGTACTCGTTCAGATACTTGCCCAAGAGCGCCGTGCGATAGCCCGCTGCCTTCAGCCACGTGGCGAGCGTCGAGGCGTCCTGGAAGAGCCTCGCGCCGCCGCTCGGCGAAGCGTTGCTCTTGACGCCATGGTTGTGGGTGTAGAGGCCCGTGAGGATCGAGGCGCGGCTCGGGCAGCAAAGCGGGGTCGAGGCGAAGGCGTTTGAGAAGCGGACGCCGGCGTCCCCGATGAGAGCATTGGTATTCGGCATGAACTGCAGGGTATGCCAGGGTTGATCGTCGGTGACGATCAGCACGATGTCGCCCACGAGCGGCTCCTCCACCACTCGCGCCGTGTTCCTCTCGCGCAGGACGGCCCCACCCCACAGGAAGAGGATCGCCAGCCCGAGCGCCTTGTGACGCGCCCGCCCCGGGTGACGGAAGAATGCTCGAGATGGTCGCATGACTCGGGTGTTCCCCTCTTTCGCAAGTGTGATCCGATCGGGGCTGCACAGGAGAATTCGTCTTCGCAGCTCCGCTTTCCGGCGCTACTGCAACATTTGTGCTCAGTCTCACGACATCGGGTAGCCTGGGCCGAGCGCGCGGCGTAACTTGCGGGCGCTCCCCTCCGTGCGCCGCCCTGGGTCCTCTCGATGGAAAAAGTCCTCTCACGCAAGCAATCCGAGCTGGTCGGCGTCGAGCGCAAGCTCGTGCTCGTCATCCGCGAAGCGCTCGAGCGCGCGGACGGCCCGCGCGAGGATCTCGAGCGCCTCGCGGCGCTCGTGCACGAGATGGACGAGCTGTTCCTGCTGGTCGTGGTGGGAGAGTACAACACAGGCAAGTCCACGTTCATCAACGCCCTGCTCGGGGACGAGGTCTTCGAGATGGGCGACCTGCCGACCACGCGAGTGATCTCGATCCTGCGGTACGGCAGCGCGGGGGCTCCCGAGCCCGTGGGCGAGCACGTGCGCGTGTTCCGCTACCCGCTCGAATTCCTGCAGGACCTCGAGATCGTTGATACTCCCGGGACGAACTCCATCGAGCGCATGGAGGAGGAGCTCACGCGCGGGTTCGTCCCGCGCGCCGACCTCGTGCTGTTCGTGACCAGCCTGCTCCAGCCGCTGACCGCCAGCGAGCTCGACTTCCTGGGCCACATCCGCCAGTGGGGGAAGAAGACCGTCTTCATCGTGAACGGTATCGACCGGCGGAACTCGGACGAGCAGCTCGCTCGCGTGCGCGAGTATCTCGAGCGCGAGATCTCGTCGAGGCTGGGCGGCGACCCGCCCCCGATCTACTTCATCAGCGCCCGCCAGGCGCTGCGCGCGAAGGTGGGGGGCGGGGAGGCGGTTCAGGCCTCCGTTTCCGGGGGCGCCGACGGTGCGGCCGCCGCGGCCCAGCCGGAGGACGCCCTCAACGAGTACCCGCGCCTCGAGCGATACGTGCTGGAGACGCTGCGGGACAAGGAGCGCGTGCGGCTCAAGCTGCTCTCGCCCCTGGGGGTGCTGCGCAGGGTGGTGGAGCACAACCTCACTGCGCTGGCCGGTCGGCAGGGGATCGTGCACGGCGATGCCCGCATCCTGGCGTCCATCCGCGAGCAGCTCGTGGGCTACGTGGGGGACATGACCACCGATTCGGAGCGCTACCTCACCGACATACGCAACGTTCTCTATGAGATCGAGCGCCGCGGCAAGAACTGGTTCGACGACACCATCCGCGTCCGGAACGTGGGCTTCCTGCGCAACAAGGACGCTGTCGAAAACCGCTTTCGAAACGAGGTGGTCGCCGACGGCCCGCATCGGATCGAGGAGATCGTGCACGGGATGGTGGACTGGATGGTCCGCAACAACCTGAAGCTCTGGAACAGCGCGCTCGCGGAGCTCGAGGCCCACGGCGAGCGGCTGCGCGAGCAGGGAGCGCTCGCGCCGCACGCGGGAACGGAGTTCGTGTACAACCGCGAGGAGCTGTTCACCCGCATGCGGAACCCGATCGAGAATCGGCTGCAACAGTTCGACGCCGATAGCGAGGCGCGGGGGATCGTGGACGCCGTGAACACCTCGATAGCGCAGACCTTCGGGGTCGAGATGGTGGCGGCCGGCCTGGGGGCGCTCGTCGTCTTCGTGATCGCGAGCAAGGTGGCGGACGTGACCGGCATCCTGACGGCCACCCTGCTGGCCGTCGCCGGCCTGCTCGTCCTGCCCGCGCGGCGACGCAAGCTGCAGCGCGACCTCGAGGCGAACATCGCCAGGCTCAACGCCGACCTCACGGAGCTGCTGCGCACCAATTTCGGCGAGCAGCTCGGGCGCTACGAGCAGCAGCTGCTGGAGGTGGTGCAGCCGTACGAGCGCTTCCTGGAGACGGAACGCGTCAAGCTCGAGCGCGCGCTGGCCGAGCTGCGTCGCGCGCAGGGCGAGATCGCGGACGTAGAGCGCAGGGTCGACGAGGCTTTCCCCGATGAGGCTGCGAGAGTAGGCTGACGCGCGCCGTCGCCGGACGGCGCTTCCTTTCAATGGGAGGGATGGATGGCCGAGGACCACGAGATGCACGACGAGATCGTCGAGATGGAGCAGGCGGCCGATGGCGCCAAGGCGGCGGTGGACGCGGAGTCGGGGGCGAACGAGAACGTGAAGGATATGGTGAACCGCCTGCACGACCGCGCACGCGACGCCAAGAAGGCGATGGAGGCGGGTCATCGGGCGTCCATGCTCCGACTCCTGGAAGAGGCGGAGGAGGCGGCTGACGACGCCCGGGACGCGGCCGAGGCCGACCCGGTGCTGAGCGAGGGCGTCAAGGCTGTGGTGCGGGAGGCGCACGACAAGGCGAAGGAGGCACGGGACGCCTTTCGGTAGGCCAGGTGGCCGTCGTCCCGCGGCTCGATGGAGCTGCCTGCTCGCTTACGCGGAGGGTTTCTCCGGAGGCGGCAGCTTCGCGACGAAATCCTCCTTGAAGCGCCGCGCATACGACGTCAGGAGCGAGCGAACCCGAGCCGGATCGCTGGACGCCACGATCAACCCCGCATGGTGCTCCTTGTCCAGGCGCCATACGATCTCGGGGTCGTCGTACGTCGAGGTGTCCGGGAACTCCTGCCGCGCCAGCGAGATGACACTGCCGGCGTAGCCGCTTCGAACGTCCGGCAGCCGGTAGGCGCTGGCCGGAGACGACGTCTCGATCCTGGCCCACTCCTTCCACAGGTCGATCCCGGTGGCCGCGGCGACCACGTCGGCGATGTGCGCTCCGGCTACCCGCGCGGCCGTCTCGAGAAAATAGCAGCGGCCGTCGTTCTCTCCGCGGATGAACTCCGTGTGCATCACTCCCCGTACCATCCCCAGGACGCCGGCGAGCTCGCGCGTCACGGCCTGCAGCGTCACGTCCTCGGGGCCGCCGCGCTCGACGGTTCGCGTCATGAAGACGCCGCCCTCGTGCGAGACGCTCATGGGCGGCTGGCCGTAGGCGCTGACCACAGCGAACACCGTCACCCGCTCGGAGACGATCGAATCCACGTGGAAGATGTCGCCGGGGACGAAGCGCTCCAGCAGGTGGAACGACTGCCTGTCGCCCAGCGCCTCGAGCAGGGGCCACAGCTCGTCGGCCTCCCGCAGAAGGTGGATTCCGATGGTCGCGGCGGAGGAGCGTGGCTTGAGCAGCCACGGGCCCGGTACCCGCTGCATGAACTCGCGCACGGTGTCGTGGTGGAAGAGCGGCACGAAGTCCGGGACCGCGATCCCGCGTTCGTGCGCGCGCACGCGCATCGCGAGCTTGTCCCGGAAGTGCCGCGCCGTCGTCTGCCCCATGCCGGGGATCCGCAGGTGCTCGCGCAACGCGGCGGCCGTCTCCATGTCGAACTCGTCGATCGGCACGATGCGCGCGATCTCCCGCGAGCGGACGAGGTAGCTCACCGCGTGTATCACGTCGGCCTCGCGCGAGAGATCCGGCATCAGCAGGACCTCCTCGATGGATTCGCGCGGCCAGGGCTTCGCGGCCAGCTTCTCCTCCGTGAGAAGCAGAACGCGCCATTCCCGCCGGGCGCATTCACGGAGGAACTCCTCGCCCTTGAAATAGGTGGCGAGGCAGAGGATCGTCGGGTTATCCTGCGTGTTCATGGCCCGCAAGCGTAACGCTGCTCCCCTGTTGTGTCACTCACTCACCCTGGAGGGTCCTCGCATTCCCAGCCCATAAACTAGACGAAGAGAGCACGCTGAACGTGGGCACGTTACCGGCATCAACCTACTGGACCGAGGGCCCGCCATGAGAGGCACGACGAGAGCCACGATGCGCCATCTCCTTATGCTGCCTGCGGCAGCGCTGATCCTGCTCACGCTCGCCTGCGGCGACGATTCGGAGCCGCTCTCGTCATCCGCCCCCCCGCCTTCCGGCAGCGAGGCGACGTTGCAGGCGACGCCCGAAGGGGTGATCCCCGGCCGGTTCATCGTCACCCTCCGCCCTTATGCGGGGCGTCCGGGAACCGATGCGGCCTCCGTGGCGCGCGCCGTTGCCGCCACGCACGGGGCGACGCCGGACTTCGTGTACACGCACGCGCTGCACGGCTTCGCCGGACGCCTTTCCGAAGCGGCCCGCGCCGGCCTTCTGCGCGATGCGAGGGTGGCCCGAGTCGAGCCGGACGGAATCGCGCGCATCTCGACCACCCAGTCGGGAGCCACCTGGGGCCTCGACCGCATCGACCAGCGCGCCCTTCCGCTGAGCGGGAGCTACACCTACGCGGCCAGGGGAGCCGGCGTGACGGCGTACATCATCGACACCGGGATTCGCCTGAGTCACTCGGAGTTCGGGTCGCGGGCGACCAGTGGCTTCGACGCCGTAGACGGCGGATCGGCCAACGACTGCAACGGCCACGGCACCCACGTTGCGGGCACGACGGGGGGGGCCACCTACGGCGTGGCGAAGGGCGTTGCACTGGTCGCCGTGCGGGTCCTGAACTGCGGGGGATCGGGCACATGGAGCGGCGTGATCGCAGGCATCGACTGGGTCACTGGCGACCACCGCCCCGGCGAATCAGCAGTCGCGAACATGTCCCTGGGAGGACCCACGAACTCCTCGGTGGACGAAGCGGTGCGCAGGTCGATCGCCGACGGCGTGAGCTATGCCATCGCGGCCGGGAACGACGGCCAGGACGCGTGCCGGTTCACGCCCGCCCGGGTCGCCGAGGCGATGACCACCGGCTCCAGCACCCGCACCGACGAGCGCTCGTCGTTCTCCAACCGCGGGAATTGCGTGGACTGGTTCGCGCCGGGAAGCGGCATCACCTCCGCCTGGAACGGCAACGACAACCAGACGAACACGATCAGCGGCACGTCGATGGCGGCGCCCCACACCGCTGGCGTGGCGGCGCTCTACCTCGACGACAATCCCGGGGCCTCCCCGTCGTCGGTGCGTGCGGCGCTCTACGGCCTGACGACGAAGGGCATCGTCAAGCGCGCGCGGAGTGCCAACAACGACCTGCTGTTCACGAGCTTCTAGTCGTCCCGGCGTGTCTCTACGATGCGGCTGTTGCCGTCAACGAGGATGTCGGACCCCCAACAAGAAGGTGGCCATGTACAAGTCACTTCTGCTCGTCCTGACCACGCTGGTCACGGTTGCCTGCGAGCGGGAAGCCGGCGTACCCGAGGCCGACGTACGAGGCGAGAACGACATGGCAGCCACCCAGGCGGCGCGGATCGACCCTCGCCAGGCGGAGCAGGCGATAGCGGAGCAGAATCGGATCTGGCTCGAAGGTATGGAGAGCAAGAACGCGCTTGCCATCGCGAATCTCTTCGCCGAGGACGGCCTGGGGATCTATGACGGGGAGCGTTTTGAGGGGCGTGACGCGATTCTGCGGGATCAGGAGGAATCCTTCACTCGCCCGAACGCAACGGGAACGTTCAAGTCCGACCGGATCGTCATCTCCGAGAGCGGGGACATGGCTTACGATCTGGGCACGTACAGCGGCGGCTACGACGGACCCGACGGCCGCGTTGAGAACAGCGGACAGTATCTCACCGTATGGCGCAAGATCGGTGACGAGTGGAAGGTCGCCGTTGACGCCACGAGCGGGGAGGCGCCCGAAGCGGAGACCTCCGAAGACGAAGGGTAAGAG
>JACCXV010000154.1 GCA_013696835.1 Gemmatimonadota bacterium
GCACGTCCGCGAGAGGCCAGCGCAGGGGCAGCACGATCGTGAGCTCCCCCGTGCGGTCCACGAGCAACCGGAAGCACCGCGCGCGCGAGCTGCGACGGATGCGGCACGGCACCGCTTGCCCCTCGACGACCGCCGTGCGCTCAACCCCCTGGCGCGGGATCCTGCGCGGAATCTCGAGTCCGAACGGCGAGCGGTGGCGCCGGCCTCCGCGGGGCTCCCCCAGGCGGTCGCCCGCCTCTCCGGGTTCGGCCGCCACCTGCCCGGCGGGGCACGAGGGACTCCCGGGAAAGAGCAGGAGCTGCGGGTCTGCCGGCTTCACGACGATGCCCGCGTCTGCGCAGGGGGGAACCCGAGCCCGGTGAACGGAAACGGGATCTCGAGCGGGCTGGAGGACGGCGGCTCGCCGGGTGCGACGGCAAGCGGGGCGACGTCGTTCCATGCCTCGGCGCTGAACAGCGAAGCGAGGACCTGTGACTGTGCGCGGCCGGGTCCCACCTCGAACATGCCGCCGACGTACGTGGCGATCCTCAGCTCACCACAGGCCGCAATGGTGCGCAGCGCCTCCAGGAAGCTTCCCATCCGCGCGGGCTTCACGTTCACGGCGTACGGCGTGAACGGCAGGTTCTCGAGATCCGCGGCCGCGCGGATGGGCGCGTCGAGCGTGACGCGCCCCGGCAGGTGCTTCGCGAGGGTGGAGAGGGCTTCATCCCGCGTCCCCTGGTACGGGTCCTCGAGCAGGGCTTCGGGAAGCCAGGCCTGCGCACGCTCCACCACGTCGGGCGTGCCCCGACCCTTGAAGTCCAGCACCGTCACGCCCTCCAGCGCCGAGAGCTCCGCGAACACATCGTCTGGCCACTCGGGGTCGACGTCGAGCTTGACACACGCCCCCGGAGCCGCCGAACGGAGGCGCCGGATCGCCGCGGCCGGGTCCGGCAGGACCCCGAACGAGTGCAGGTAGCGCACGGGACGGGCGGGCAGGCCTGCCAGCGCAAAGGCATTCGTGCCGGCCTGACGCAGGGCGAGGTCGAGAGCCGCCGCTTCGATTGCCGCCCGATCGTAGACGGCCCCGGCAGCCGAGTAGACGGCATCCGTCAGCTTCCGAACCGTGTGCCTCCCGCGCGGAACGAGGGCGGGACAGCGCTCCGCGAACAGCGCCTGCTCCTCGGCTGTCCACGCGACGCTTTCGCCGGTCCCGATACAGCCATCTCCCTCCAGGCGCAGGAAGGCCGCGGGTCGGCCCCCTGGGCCCCAGCCCTCCACCGGCACCGCGGCCGTCCACGCCGTCACGCTCTCGACGCGCAGCGGCAGGCATTCCAGTCGCTGCGCCAGCGCCCCCGCGCCCGCCGCGGACCAGGGAGCGCGCCGGGCCGCCGCTAGACGTCGGCGGCGCAGCGAAAGCCGGCGAAGATCTGACGCCGGACCGGCAGGTCCCAGTTGCGGAACGTGCAGCGTGCCAGCAGCGGCGAGGTCGCCCAGGAACCTCCGCGCAGGACCTTGTGCTCGGCCCCGAAGAAGGTCTCGGAGTACTCGCGATAGGGAAACGCCCGGAACCCCGGATACGGCAGGAAGTCGCTGGTCGTCCATTCCCACACGTCTCCCACCATCTGGAGGCACCCGTACGGGCTGCGGCCGCGCGGATAGGCACCGATCTCGGCGGGCCCGAAGAGTCGCTGGCCAAGGTTCGCGCGCACGTCGTCGGACGGCTCGTCGCCCCAGGGGTAGGTGCGCTTCGCGTGCGAGACCACGTCCCAGGAGGCCGCCTTCTCCCACTCGGCCTCGGTCGGCAGCCGCTTCCCGGCCCAGCGTGCGAACGCATCGGCCTCGTACCAGGCGACGTGCATGACAGGACGGTCCAGAGGCAGGGGGCGGACTCGGCCGAAGCAGCGCTCGTTCCAGCTGCCCGCCGAATCCGGCAGCCAGGCGAGCGGGTGTGAGACGGCTTCCGAGGCACGCCACGTCCAGCCCTCGCGCGACCAGAGCTCCGGGCGCCGGTAGCCGCCGTCCTCGATGAAGTCGATGAATCGCCGTGCGGACACCGGTGCCACGTCGATGGCGAAGGCCGGCACGTCCACCCAGTGCAGCGGCTGCTCGTTGTCGTAGACCCGCTCCGTTGTCACGCTGCCCAACGGAAAGGGACCTGCGGGTACGACGACGCTGTCGCTGTCCGGCACGTAGCTCGCGGGCGGGGGGCTCTCGCGAAAGACCGGCTCGTACGGCAGGGCCGCGAGGCCGATCGCCTGCAGCATCGTCTCCTGGTGCTGCGCCTCGTGCTGCGCCACGAGATGGTAGACGAATCCGCCGGCACGCAGCGGGTCGCCAGCAGTCAGAAGGTCGCCGCGCAGGCGCAGCTGGACTCGCTCGCGCACCGCCTGCAGCTGGGAGAGGCTCTCTGCGCGGGTTGGAAGGGCGAGCGCGCCCCGCGCTGCACGCGGGTTGAGCACCGCATCGTAGACGCCGAGCCCCTGACCGCCGGCCTCGCCGCCGAAACGCTCGTCCCCGCCATGGAGCGCCCACAGCTCCTCGAAGCGGGCGATGTGGTTGAGGTCCCACACCAGCGGGCTCATGAGCGGGTTGTGCTGCTCGGACAGCTGCGCGTCGATGAGCGGTTCGATGAGATCGAGGGTGCGTCGTCGCACGTGCGTCAGTCGCTCCGCCAGGCGCGCTCGACGCTCCTCGACGCGCGGGCTGTCGGCGCGACGGCGGAAGAGCATGAGCGCGAAGCGACTTTCCGAGTCCGTGTCGCTCCGCATCAGGTCGAATCCCGCCTCCCGTGCCAGGACGCGCATCGATTCGACACGGAACTTGCTGCTGATCTCGGTCAGGATCATCTCCCCGGCGCCGATGCGGAACCGGCGTCCAATCGCAGGCAGGTCCACCACCGCCTCGGCATCGAAGCGGGCGTGGATCTCGATCCTCTCGAGCCGCTCGTTGTAGTAGGCGACGTGGTGAATCGAAGCCAGCGGGAGGTCGGTTCCGAGCTCGCGGTTCATGCGGGCGAACAGATTGCGGGTGAAGCGTGCGCTGTGCCCCGCCGCATCGTTGTAGGCGGCCTCGAGCACGGGCGGCTCCTTCACCAGATCGATTCCCAGCAGGAAGCCGTCCCCCGGCGCCAGGGCGGAGCCCACCGCATCGAGAAAGCGGTTGAGCTCCACCGGATTGAAGTTCCCCACCGTGCTGCCGAGGAACACGAGCATGAGCGGGAAGCGCCCACCCACCAGCGGCAGCGCGCGCTCGTAGGAGGTGGCTAGGCCCGTGACGTTCAAGCCCGGGTAGCTCGCGACGAGCGACTCGCAGGCGGACGTGAGCACGGAGGCGTCGATGTCCACGGGGACGTACCGCACGGGAGTGTCGTCCGCACCCGCAGCGGATCCCCACGCGTCGAGGAGATGGCGGGTCTTGGCTGAGACTCCCGATCCGAGCTCGACGATGGTCACGGGCCCCATCTCCGCGCGGATGTCGCCCGCGTGCGCGGCCAGGATCTCGGTCTCGGCGCGGGTCGGGTAGTACTCGGGCTGCTCCGTGATGCGCTCGAAGATCTCGCTGCCGGCCGCGTCATAGAGCCAGCGACAATGCAGCCATCGAGGGTGGTCGCTCAGTCCCTGCGCCACCGACAGCGCGAAGGCTTCGCGCTCGCTCGATGCGAGGTCGAGCACGAGGGTGAAGGCACCCTCCTGCCGCACTTCGAGCCCGGCGCCGAGGAGGGGCCCCGGATCGACGACCGGGACGTTCCGCACGCTCGTTCCCTGGACCGAGCCCAGGGTCATGCGTCCTTCACTCGCGCGAAGGTACCGGAGCGCGGTGAGCCGTAGAAGCCGTAGCGGCCGCCGATCGGCTCATACCCCGGCTTGGGAGAGTCGTAGATCCATGCCACCTCGGGTATGCGTCCCTCCTCTCCCACGTAGTCCACCCACCGACAGGTCCCCTTGTAGGGACAGGTATAGGTGCGCTCCGTCACCTCGAGCACGCTCGTGTCCACGCGCGAGGGTTGGAAATACCAGTTCCCTTCGAGATTCAGGACGGCCTCGGGCTCGCTGCCGGATGCGAGCTGCTGGCCGGACGACGAGGTGATCGTGACGTTCCTCATGAGGTGTCACTCCGGTCAAGGTGGCGCGCTCGGCTCCGGACGTACGCGCCGGCACCGATCAGCGCGATCGCAGCGAAGGAGAACCACTGCACGGCGTAGGACCGGTGCGGGCCCCCGGTGAGCTCCGGCCCGCTGCTCCGGATCGGGAAAGGGCGCGACCGGGCACCGGCGAGCTGCTCGAGCACGACAGGCACCGCAGCTGCGCGGCCCGTCAGCAGGGCCCGCGCCTCGGGGGCGGAAGGCGGACGCAGGACGCCACACACCCGCACCCGTCCCTGTTCTCGATACGCCTCGCGCTTCACCGTGCTGGCGTCGGGCGAGGGCACCCAACCACGGTTCACGAGGATCGAAACCCCTCCGCCGCCCTCGAGCAGGAGGGGCGTCAGCAGATGCACGCCTGGACTGCCCTTGTACGCTCGGCCGGGAATGACGACCTCCCCTTCTGCGGCGTAACGGCCCTCGGCCGCCGCCCGGCGCCAGGCGAGCCGCTTCGCCGCTGCCGCGTTGCGGAGATCGGCGGGCCCGACCTGCAGGAATGGCTGCGCCAGGAGCGAGGCGACGCGCGCGTTCGCGGCCTGGCGTTGAGCAGCGCGGTCCAGCTGCCACACCCCGAGGCGAACGAACAGGGCTGCGAGTGCCAGTGCCACCAACACGAACGCGGCGGGACGGGCCACCGTACCGGGCGCCGAAGGAGCTACTGCGGGGCTCGCGGGCCCGCGGCGCCCGCTCCCGAGGCGCCTGCCCCGAGCGGTGCCCCAGGCGGGAGCGCAGGGGTGGGTATCGCGGCGGTTCCCGTCCCGGAAAGGGGCACGGTGACGACGTACGTCCGGGGCTCGAGCGGCACCGCGGGATCCCGGAGCGAGAGCGCTCCCGAGATCAGATTGAACGAGTCGAGGACGCCGGTGGCCGAGAAGATCATCCAGAGCGTCGCCCCGTCGGCTCCCAGCCACTTGGTCGGGATGCTGTACGCCAGCGCCTCCTCTCCACCGAAGCCGCCCCAATCGTCTTCGTACGTGACCGTGGTCCAGGGCCCCCAGGGCTCTGGCGCGTCGAAGATCGAGAGCCTTCCGACCTCGCCGCCGTGGGAGGTCGTGAGCAGGTAGCGCCCTAGCGCCGGCGCGTGCACGACGCTTGGGATCGTCACGCCCGCGGGCTCCTCCAGGACGGGGGAGGCCAGCGTCTCGTCAGGGGTCCAGCTGGCTGGGCCATCCGGCTCCGGACGCGTGAAGAACTCGTAGGCCGCGCGCTCGGCGAGCGAGTCGCTCGGGACCCGCGCCAGGTACACCCCGGCCGCCACGAAAGGGTTTCCCTCCGCCGCCCAGCGCAGACCGTAGACGTACACGCAGCCATCGCGCGCACCGGCGTAGTCGCGCCCGTAGTTCAGGAACGAGACGGGGTAGAAGCCTCCGGCGACGCCCGTGAAGGTGGGGCTTCCCAGCTCCCACGTCAGCCCCAGGTCCGCGGAGCGGGCGAGCGCTTTGTCGGGCGGGGTTGCGTTCTGCAGGTTCACCCAGGCGTGCAGAATGCCTCGAACGGACAGCATCCCGCTGGCCTTGCCGCCGAAGGTCGCGGGGCGCAGCGGATTGAATCCACCCCACAGGTTCGTGCCGATGAAATCCGCGGGTCCGCCGCCGATTCGCGCGAACCCCAGGCTGGTGCGGGCGAGGCCATTGCTGCCGCCGAAGCCTCCGCCGTCGCCCCACGAGGTGTAGAGCTCGTCGTCCGGACCCCACGTGGTCGGCCACAGATCGCTGCCGGGCGCCTGCCGTACCAGGCGGTCGAAGTCCCAGCTCACCCCACCCACGACCTCGCTCGCGGGATAGGGTGAGCCGGAGGCGTCACTCACGACGCGCAGGCGCGCCTCGCGCACGCCCGTGACGTCCGGGGCGAACGCCACGCGCAGCTCGACGGCCCCGCCGGGGGGCACGACGAAGGGCGTGGCGGGTGCCGAGACCTCGAAGACCTCCGGCGCGCCGCCGGCGACGGAGATCTCACTCACAGTCAGCGCGGCCGTGCCGGGGTTGGCGAGAGCAAGCGTGCGGCTCGCGAGCGGCCCACCCACCGGCTGCGCACCGAACGCCAGCGTGTCGGGCTCGAGCCCGATGCGAGGGAACGTCGAATCGTCCTGCTCGACCGCCGTTCCCGAGAGTGAAACGGCGTGCGGGGCATCCGGCGCGTCGTCCGCGATCACGAGCTCGGCCGTGGCGTAGCCCGGCGCGCGGGGAGCGTAGCGAACGAGGACCTCGAGGGCCCCGCCAGCCGGCACCGTCAGGGGCAAAGCTCGGAGGGAGTCCGTCAGGCTGAAGGCGAACTCCCCCGCCCCGGGTCCCGTCAGGGACATGCCTTCGATCCTCAGCGCTCCCGCGCCGTAGTTCAGCAGCGTCAGCTCGCGGGAGCCCGTCGAACCCACCTGCCGCCGTCCGAACGCGATTCGCTCCGGGCTGAGGTGAACGGCGGGCAGAGGTGGCTCGAGACCGCTGCCCCGAAGAAGGACCAACGCCGGTTCCACGCCGGGCACGGCCGTCTGGACGCGCAGCGTGGCCGCCCGCAGGCCTGCGGCCACGGGGCGGAAGGACACGTGCACGGGGAAGCTGCCTCCCGGCGCCGCGCGCAGCGGCAGCGGCGGGTGTGACACGCGGTACTCGGCCCCAGCCCGACCCGTGAGCGAAACACTCGTGACCTCGAGCTCCACCGACCCGAGGTTCGCGATCCGCACCTCCGCGGGAGCGGTTGTCACCCCCAGGGCCACGGTCCCGAACTGCAGCGTTCCCGGCGTCGCGCCGATCACCGGCTGCGCGGGAGGAGCCTCGTTCAGGAGCAGCGAGACGCTCTGGCCGAGCATGTTGGCGACCGCCAGGTCGGGGACGCCGTCACCG
>JACCXV010000209.1 GCA_013696835.1 Gemmatimonadota bacterium
CGTCACGCCCCATGACTCGCTCGAGCTCGACCCCGGCGATGTCGTGGAGGTGCGCTTCCGCGGCGTGCCGGGGTTGCGGGCGCGCGCGATCCTCGGGCGCCAGCTGGCCGCGGCGGATTTCACGGAGACCTCGGGGGATTTCACGGAGACGGCGGATTTCATGGAGACCGCGGTGAGCGACTCGGCGCCAGCCTGGGCGTGGTACCGCGCCGAGCTCCGGCTACCCCGAACCAGGCCGCTGCCCGCATTCGGCGCTCCGCAACCCCTTGCAATCGAAGTCGCGCGCGGGGGAGAGGTCCTGCTCTACACGCTGCCTCAGGTCGCCGTCGGTCTGCGCGATCCCGCGGCTGGACCCATTGCCCTGCTCGACGACGATCCGGCGCGTCGCGGGGACACCGACGGATCCGTCGTCGGACGCACCGCCCCCGATGGCGTGTACTTCCTCTTTCTCCCCAACGGCACGCGTGCGGCCACGGGCCGGCGCACCGGCGATCTGGTCGAGCTGCGGCTCGACGACGACCTGAGCGTCTGGGCGGCGCGCGCGGACGTGCACCCGCTGCCCGCCTCCACGCCGAAGCTCGAATCACGCGTACCTGCCGTTCGTGCGCTGGATCTGGGTCGCTGGACACGCATCCTGATCCCGCTCGAGACGAGGCTTCCGGTCCAGGTGCGGCAGCGGACCGATCCAGCGCGCTACGAGATCACGGTGTTCGGCGCCCGCGCGGCAGCGGAGTTCCTGCGCTACGACCGGGTGGGCGGGATCGTGCGCGAGCTGCGCTGGAACCAGCCGGCGAACGATCGGTTCGTGCTCGAGGTCGAGCTGACGCACGGTCAGCCCTGGGGCTTCCGCTACGGGTACGATGGCAACGACCTGTATCTGGACGTCCGCCACCCGCCGCGGCTGCGGAAGGGGCTGTTCGGCTCGATCCTGCGAGGCGTGAAGATCGTGGTCGACCCCGGGCACTCGCCGGACCCGGGAGCCGTCGGCCCTACGGGGCTCGCCGAGAAGGACGTCAACCTGGCAGTGGGGCTGGAGCTCGCCCATGAGCTGCGCGAGCGCGGTGCCGACGTCGTGCTCACGCGCGACGCGGCGACTCCTCCGGACAGCGGTCCGGGCCTGAACGACCGCACCAATCTCGCCGCGAGCGAGGAAGCGGACCTGCTGGTGTCCGTCCATCACAACGCGCTTCCCGACGGCGTGAACCCCTTCGAGAGCCACGGCACCTCCACGTTCCACTACCATCCGCAGTCGCTGCCGCTCGCGCGCGCGATCCAGCGCGAGCTGCTGCGAGAGCTCGGGCTCCGGGACCTCGGAGTGGCGATCGGGAACCTCGCGCTGGCGCGGCCCACCGCGATGCCAGCCGTGCTGGTAGAGTCGGCGTTCATGATGATCCCCGAGCAGGAGGAGATGCTGCGGACCGAGCAGTTCCGGAGGCGGGAGGCGCGCGCCATCCGACGCGGGCTCGAGCGCTTCCTGGAGAAGTCACTCGATGAGTCGCTCGGGGAAATGCCCGAGGAGTCGCGGGACTGAGGCGACTTCGAGCGCTCATCCGTCCATCAGATCATCGTCCGACGGCAAGCACCTCGTCAGATCGTCGATCTCTCCTGCCAGGGCCTCCCAGCGCTGCTGCCTGAAGATCGCGAGCAGATGGCTCTGGGCGATGCGCCAGCCGGAGAGAGCGGAGGGCAGCAGCATCGCACCGGGCTCCGTGAGCGCGACCAGTCGCGTTCGGCGGTCTCTGCCGGTTAGCACGCGCACGAGACCGCCGCTCTCAAGACACTGGAGCTTGCGGAACAACGTCGTGCGCTCGAGGCCGAGGTGTTCAGCTAGCAGACGTATGGGAATGGCCTCGGCGCTCGCGATCTCGACGAGGAGCGAGAACCGTGAGATGCGGAGCTCGCTCGGGTAGCTCATCATCTGTTAATAGCGGGTCAGTCGGCGCGCGGCGGCGTTCAGCCGTGCGCAGACGCAGCTTTCCACCACGCGGATGCTCTGCTGGCGGATCGACTCGGACCGATGGCTCTGCAACATGGCAACCTCATCGGGCTGTTCCGACACGGGGGCGATTCGTTGCTCGTGCAACAGATCGGACCTTTCGAGCGTCTGAGAGCACTGTGCGTTCTGCAATGCGCACTCGTCCGCCCCGGGGAGCCCCGGCAACGCGCGCCCAAGCGCGGCTGATCAGGCATCGCCCTCCGATTCTGTTGGGTCAGCAACGCACCGGCTTTCTGGAGGGCATGCGGCGGGCCGTAAAACCACAAAGACGTCCGCCTGCATGGTGCGATCCCGCCGCCGCACTCTATTTTGCCTGCCCTTCAGCCCCTCAGCCCCTTCCCTCGTGGTGAAAAGGATCATGGCCCCTCCCGCCGACCTGATGGACCGCCTCGTCTCGCTCTGCAAGCGGCGGGGATTCGTCTATCCATCCTCCGAGATCTACGGCGGGATCGGCTCGTCCTACGATTACGGTCCGCTCGGGGTCGAGCTGAAGCGGAACGTCAAGGAGGCGTGGTGGCGCGCGATGGTGCGCGAGCGCGAGGACGTGGAGGGTCTCGACTCCGCCATCCTGATGAACCCGCGGGTGTGGGAGGCTTCGGGCCACGTCGCCGGCTTCACCGATCCGCTGGTGGACTGCAAGGTCTGCAAGGGGCGCTTTCGCGTGGATGCGCTCGCGGGCTTCGATCCCGCGTTCCTGGCCGGTGGCGCCTCGGGAGAGGGAGCGCTCACGGAGGAGGGCCGGACACGGCTCCAGTGTCCCCGCTGCGGAAGCCGCGACTTCTCGGACGTGAGGAAGTTCAACCTGATGTTCAAGACGTGGATGGGTCCGCTGGAGGAGGATGCGTCCGTGGCCTACCTGCGCCCCGAGACCGCGCAGGGCATCTACGTCAACTTCCTGAACGTGCTGAACTCGTCCAGGCAGAAGATCCCCTTCGGGATCGGTCAGATCGGCAAGGCGTTCCGGAACGAGATCACGCCGGGAAACTTCATCTTCCGGACTCGCGAGTTCGAGCAGATGGAGATGCAGTACTTCGTCCATCCCGCCGATGCCGACCGCTGGTTCGACTACTGGCGGGACCAGCGCCTGCAGTTCTACCGCGACCTCGGGCTGCGCGAGGAGCGGCTGCGGCTGCATCCGCACGCGCCCGACGAGCTCGCGCACTACGCGCGCGCCGCGTACGACATCCAGTACGAGTTCCCCTTCGGCTGGCAGGAGCTGGAAGGGATCCACAACCGCGGCGATTTCGACCTTTCGCGACACGAGCAGTTCTCGGGCAAGAAGCTCTCCTACTTCGACGAGGCCACCAAGCAGCGCTTCGTCCCGTTCATCGTGGAGACGTCGGCGGGTTGCGACCGGACCGTGCTGACGTTGCTCGTGGACGCCTATGAAGAGGAGGGGGAGGGGAAGGACGTGCGGGTCGTGCTGCGCTTCTCCCCCAGAGTTGCGCCGATCAAGGTCGCCGTGCTGCCGCTCGTCAATCGCGACAACATGGACGGGATCGCGCGCGCCCTCTTCGAGGGGCTGAAGAGCCGCTTCGCGGCCTTCTACGACGAGGGCGGCTCCATCGGCCGCCGCTACCGCCGTCAGGACGAGGCGGGGACGCCCTACTGCCTCACCGTCGACTCGCAGACGCTCGACGACGACACCGTGACGGCGCGCGAGCGGGATTCGATGCGCCAGGAACGCGTGCCAGTCGCGGGGATAGCCGAGTACCTGGCCGAGCGGGTGTGACGGAGCGCGTCGGCTTCATCGGCCTCGGAATCATGGGTCGACCCATGGCGGCGAACCTGCTGGCGGCAGGCTATGCGGTGACGGTGCACAACCGGAGTTCGCGCGCCGTCGGCGAGCTCGTCGCCCGCGGGGCCCGCGACGGCTCGTCGCCCGCCGGGGTGGCGAGCGCGAGCGACGTCGTGATCACGATGCTGCCGGACACCCCGGACGTCGAGGCCGTGCTCTTCGGGGAGCGCGGCGTGGCCGCAGGGATCGCGCCCGGAGCGGTGGTCGTCGACATGAGCACTATATCGCCGGACGCGACGGAGGAGCTCGCGCGGCGGCTTGCGGAGCGGGGGGCCTCCATGCTCGACGCGCCGGTGAGCGGGGGAGAGCCGGGGGCGGTCGCCGGCACGCTGGCGATCATGGTCGGAGGCCCCGTGCAGGTCTTCGAACGCTGTCGCCCGATCCTGGAGGTGCTCGGAGGGGCGGTCGTACACATGGGCTCCGCCGGCGCGGGACAGCGGACCAAGCTCGTGAATCAGGTGATCGGCGGGCTGCATCTGGTGGCGCTGGCCGAGGGGGTGGCGTTCTCGCGCGCGATGGGGCTCGATGCGGCGCGCGTGCTCGACGTCGTCTCCCGTGGCGCCGCGAGCTCGTGGATGCTGGCCAACCTGGGCCCGCTGGCGCTCGCGGGCGACTTCGCGCCCGGATTCACGGTTCACCTTCAGCGCAAGGACCTGCGACTCGCGCACGATGCGATGCGGGACCTTCCCGTCGGGTTTCCGGGAGCGGAGCTCGCGTTCGAACGCTTCCGCGCAGCGGAGGAGCGAGGCCTGGGGGAACAGGGTACGCAGGGCCTGCTCAACCTGTACTTGTCCGGTCCCGCGCGCGACGCGACCCGGGAGGACGCCGATCCCCCGCCCGCTTCCTGGGAGCTGTCGCTGGCCATCAAGGCCTTCGACTCGCCCGACGAGACACGGACGTTCGAGAAGGGTCGGTTCGATCTGGTCGAGATCGGCGGCGTGATGGTGGGGCGTGCCAGCTACGAGCCTGGCTGGCGATGGTCGGAAGACGTGCGGCCGCTGGCGGGCACCGACAGCTGTCGCGTGTCCCATGTCGGACTCGTCGTGTCCGGACGGGCCAAGATCGCGATGGATGATGGCAGGGAGGTGGAGGTCGGACCGGGCGACGTCTTCGCTGTGCCGCCAGGGCACGACAGCTGGGTTGTGGGAGCCGAGCCGTACGTCTCGATCCATCTCGTGGGAGCCGACGTTTACGCCAGGGCCGAGAGCGCGGGCGGGTCGGCCCCGAAGCGCTCGTGACGCAGGGGCTCCTCACCTTCGACTGCTATGGCACGCTGATCGACTGGGAGCAGGGGATCGCGGCGGCGTTCGCAGACGAGGCCCGCCGCAGCGGCGTCACGCTTCCGGGGCGTGACCTCCTGCTGGCGACCTATGCAGCCTGCGAGGCGGAGTTCGAGCAAGGCGACTATCTGCCGTACCGCGAGGTGCTGGCGAGGTCCGCGCGCTGCGTGGCCGAGCGGGTGGGCTGGGACCTCCCTACGACGAGCTCAGAGCTCCTGCCGCACAGCCTTCCATCCTGGCGGCCCTTCCCCGACACGAATGCCGCGCTGCGGCGACTGGCCGGCAGCTACCGGCTTGGCATTCTGTCCAACGTGGACGACGATCTCCTGCGCGGCACCCTGGAGCATCTCGCCGTGCCGTTCGACGTGATCGTCACGGCCGAGCAAGTGCGATCCTACAAGCCGGCACGCGCGCACTGGATCGAGGCCAGGCGGCGCGAGGGATCCCGTCCGGGAAAAGGTTCCGGATCCGCGAATTCCTGGACGCACGTGGCGCAGAGCTATTTCCACGACGTCCGGCCGGCGCTCGAGCTCGGGCTGCAGGTGGTGTGGGTGAATCGCGCCGGGCAGGCCCTCCGACCGGAGGATCCGCGGCCCACGCATGAGGTGCGGGACCTCACTCAGGCGGCCGACCTGCTGTTGTCGGAGATCCCCGGCTAGTTGCGCGTCGAGTCCGCCGTCGCGCCGGTGGTGTCTGCGGCCGCGCCGGAGCTGTCGCCGGGGTCGGAGCCGGTCGCGCCCTCGCCCCCGCGCCCTTCCTTCTGTCCCTCTCCACCGGAGATGCGCCCCTCGCGCTGCGCCCTCCGCTCCTCGATGGCGCGCCGGCGCCTTCGCTCCAGCGCCGCGAGCTCGTTCGCGAAGGTGCCTGGATTCGCCATCTGGTAGTTCCCGAAGCCGATGCGGTCCTCGAACGCGATCTGGAAGCCCGGCACGTCATAGGTCCAGACCTCGAGCGGGAAGCTGCCGGAGTTGACCGGCCGGCGAATCACGTCATTGGGCGGCCCGAAGGCCACGTAGACGCGGCCGCGGTCCGATTTCCACCCGGGCCGCAGCTTGCTGCCGAAGCTCGCGTTCGCGGTTGCGATGCGCTGGAAGTAGGTCTCGAAGGCCTCGTTCGCCGGCGTCGCGGGGACCGGGTCGCGCACGGACCAGAAGTCGTTCCAGGCGTCGATGCGGCTCCCGGCTGGCGCCTTCTCGAGATCCTCGCGCTCGTCCTCGTTGGCCTCGTACGAGACCATCTCCACCGCTTCCTCCCAGTTCTTCTCGACCCACTGCGTGACTGCCGACAGCGACAGGCGGGTGAAGCTCTCGGCGAGCGTGGCGCCGGAGGCATCCTGCAGCGACACCGTGAGTCGGTATACCCCAGCCTCCATGCCTTGCCCGGGAACGTTGCCGTAGATGCGCGTAGTCGAGCCGCCTCCCTCCGGGGAAGGGACGTCGATCGGCGTGGTCGAGAGGGGTGCGGCCGCTACGCCTTCGCGCTCCGGGGCGACGGTCGCTACGAGCTTCGCCGGGCGGACCCTGGCCTCGGCACCGGGGTAGATCTCGACGAAGAACGGCACTTCCTGCGGCGACGTCGAATAGTAGTGGGACGGGAACAGGACGTGCTCGCGCCCGCCGTCACCCGCGGGGGTGAAGTACCGGAGCAGAACCGGCTCCGTGAGCGCATACCCGCTCGCCGGGGCGCCCATCGCGGGCACCTCGAGTGCGGTTTCGACCTTGCCCGTCTGGCCGCTCTGTCGATCGCGCACCTCCAGATCCAGGTCGTACGTGCCGGGCAGCAGGCCGAACTCCGATTGGAAGACGACCGTCTCGCGATCGACGATGGTCTCGTCGAAGGAGCGGACCCGCACTTCCTCGCGCCACGTGTTGCGGAAGGAGCCACGGTCGCCGCGAATCCGGAGCTCGACCTCGTAGGCCGCGCGGTAGCCGTCGTCCTCCTTCACGAACTGGAAGGTCTGATTGGACAGAGCGATGCCGAGCACCGCCTGGGAGCTGTCGGCACGTCCCTGCAGGAAGCTCACGTCCGCGAAGAACGGAATCTCCCCCTTGCCCCGGAGGGTGCCCGTCTGCTCGTAGATGGGGTCGCGGTCGAAGAGGTCCGTCGGACCCCTCACCTGAGCGGGGAGCGCGCCGGCGGCGAGAACGAGGACGGCAGAGGCGGAAAGGGCGGTGCGGGTCATGGTGCGCTCCGGGCAGCGGGACTGGGGTTCGACGAGAGGCTGCGCCTTCGTACCCGGAGCGGACGACGAGGGTTTCGCGTGCGGGGCTTTGACCGGGCCGGTTGAACCGCTCACGGGCCGATGGTATAATCTCCGACCCTTCATCGAGCGGCGCCAGACGAACGACCCGTCGCAAGCGCGACGTGGCGCCCAAGCATCGCCCATGAACGATCCATCCCTCCGGCGAGACGGCGTCTCCCCGACCGCAGCTCCCCCTCCGCGCGCCAGGACTCGCTGGTGGGTCATGGGCGTGGCGATGATGCTCGTGCCGCTCGCCGCCTGCGCCTCCGCCCCGCCGAACCGCGCCGCCTCCCCCCCGCCCCCTCCGTCAGTCCCCGCCCCGCCCCTGCCTGCCTCCGCGCCCGCCGACAGCCTCTCCGCCGAGGAGGTCCGCGATCTGGCCGCCGTGGAGGCCGAGACGTTTCACGGTCCGGTCGGCTCCTCGAACGACGACCTGGACGACGAGCTCGAGGATTTCCTGGGAGAGGAGAGCGACGCGCTGCTCAGCGAGCGAATCGATTACGACATCCCGATCGTGGTGAACGAGCGGGTGGACTACTTCATCGACTACTTCCAGAACCGCGTCGAGAAGTCCTTCGCGAAGTGGCTGGCACGCGCGCCGCAGTACGTGCCGTATCTGAAGGCGCGCTTTCGGCAGGCCGGCTTGCCGGAGGACCTGATCTACATCTCGCTGATCGAGAGCGGGTTCAGCGCGCAGGCGACCTCCCGGGCGAACGCCGTCGGGTACTGGCAATTCATCGCGGAGACGGGGCGCCGCTACGGTCTGCGCGTGGACCGCTGGGTGGACGAGCGCCGGGATTTCGAGAAGTCTACCGAAGCGGCCATCGCTTACCTGAGGGACCTGCACCGCATGTTCGGCTCGTGGTACCTGGCGGCGGCTGCGTACAACTCGGGGGAGGGGAAGATCCAGAGGGCCATCGATCGCTACAAGTCCGAGAACCTGTGGGAGCTCTCGGAGTTCTCCTACCTGCGCGAGGAGACCAAGAACTACGTCCCCAAGCTGCTCGCCGCGATCCTCATCGCGAAGGAGCCGGCGCGCTACGGGTTCGCAGCCGTGCCAGAGCTCCCAGCGGTGGAGGTGGACGAGGTCGCGGTGCCGTCGCAGACCGACCTGCGGGTCGTCGCGGCGGCCGCTGGCACCAGCCTCGAGGCCATTCGCGCGCTGAATCCAATGCTCCGCTCCCGCGCCACCCCGCCCGGAGAGAGCAGCTTCACGGTGCGAGTCCCGCGCGGGAGCGGAGCGGCCTTCACGGAGCGGCTCGCCCGGGTCCCGCCGCCGGCCCGCGCCCCCGAGCGCACCCACGTCGTGCGGCGCGGGGAGAACCCTGGCCGGATCGCCGCCCGCTACGGGATCAGCGCGCGCCAGCTGATGGCCGAGAACGGCATCCGCAATCCGCGGGCGCTCCGCGTGGGCC
>JACCXV010000252.1 GCA_013696835.1 Gemmatimonadota bacterium
CTACGTCTCCGAGAGCCGGCAGGTGCGTCCTGTCGGCTCGACGACACCCGTGGACGTCAACGTGCAGTTCGTGAGCGCGACGAACCGCAACCTGGCGAAGCTGGTCTCGCAGGGGCGGTTCCGGCGCGATCTCTATTACCGGCTCAGCGGAATCGAGCTGACGCTGCCGTCGCTGCGCGACCGCGGCGAGGACATCCTTCTCCTGGCCGACGCGTTCGTCCGCGAGTTCGCCGCGACGTACCGCAAGGACGTACGCGGCTGGGACGCGAGCACGGAGGCGTGGCTCCTCGCCTATCCCTGGCCGGGGAACATCCGCGAGCTGCGTGAGACGCTCCGGATCGCGGTGCTGCGAGCCCGCTCGCCGGTTATCGAGCGCGCCGACCTCAAGGTCTGGCTGAGCGAGGAGGACGAGGGTCCTCCCGACCTCAAAGCCGACACGATCCTGCGCCGCCACATCCGGCACGTGCTCGGCCTGACGCGCGGCAATCTCACGCGCGCGGGCAGGATTCTCGGGTGGGAGCGCAACAAGGTGCGGCGGGAGGCGCGCCGTCTGGGCGTGCCGCTGCCGCGAAGTACGGAAGCGCCCGGGGAAGAGGTGGATGACGAGGATGACGAGGATGATCCGGAAGCTGCCGAGCCGGACACGGAAGCCGCCGAACACCGCGCAGGCGGAGACCCCTTCTAGCCCCCCACCACGACGGGCAGCGACTGCTCGCCACTGAAGCCGGCGCCGAGCTGCCCCGAGCCGTTTCGCCCCCAGCAGAAGGCGAATCCTTCGGGGGTGAGAGCGCACGTGTGCGCGCGCACCCCGCGCAGGGAGCTCTTCGAGGCGCCGCCGGCGGTGATCGAGCTGAAGCGCAGGCGCCCCAGCACCGGCACAGGAGTGGCGAAGGAGGGGTTCAGGAGCGCGGTGCCGAGCTGGCCCGCGTCGTTGGCGCCCCAACAGAGCGCCTCACCACCCGCGGTGACTCCGCAGGTGTGGAACGCGCCGGCGGCGATGGATACAAAGCCTCGATTGTCGGAGACCCGAACGGGCGTGAGGCTTTCGCCGCCACCGCCGTTTCCCAGCTGTCCCTGTTCGTTGAAGCCCCAGCAGTAGGCCTGGCCATCCCGTGTGATGCCGCAGGTGTGCTCACCCACGGCCGCCAGGCCCACGGGCGGCTGGCGGCCGGCGCTCACCACGGCGAAGGACGGGCCTCCAGCGACGGGGACGGGGACGGCCGCGTCGGTGCGTGTCCCGTTTCCCAGCTCGCCGTGGGCGTTACGACCCCAGCAGTGGAGCCGCCCGACGGCCGATGCTTCGATGCCGCAGGTGTGGAAGCCTCCTGTCGAGAGGGTCGTGAAGTGCAGGCCCCCCGCCACCCGCACGGGCACGAGGCTCGGTGTGCTGGTGCCCTCGCCCAGCTGCCCGTGAGTGTTGTCTCCCCAGCAGAACGCTTCACCGGATGCGACCAGACCGCAGGTGTGGAAGATCCCCGCACTCACCGACTCGAAGGTCAGCCCGCCCGCGACGGCGGTCGGCACCGTCGAGGACGAGGTTCCCCCGCTCCCGAGCTGGCCCTCGTCGTTCTTGCCCCAGCAGTGCGCCGTGCCGGCGCCGTCGATCCCACACGTGTGGGCGCTTCCGGAGCTCACCGCAACGTAGGTACCCCCGCCCGAGACGGGCACCGGCAGCAGGCTCTGGATGAGCGCGGGGCCACTCCCCAGCTGACCGCTGACGCCGATCCCCCAGCAGGACGCGCCCCCCTCCCGCAGCACGCCGCACGTGAAGCCGCTCCCGGCGCTGAGGCTGCGGAACGCGGCAGAGGGCACGACGATCGCGACGACCGCCGTGGCCACCGCCGCGACCCCGCGCACCTCGAGGGTCAACGTCACCTCTCCCGGCAAGATCTCCAGGGGCACCTCTACGACGACGATGCCCGGCTCCACGGACACGACCCTGCCCGAGACCTCGCCGAACCGCACGGTCACGTCCTGAGGATCCCCTCCGAATCCCTGCCC
>JACCXV010000253.1 GCA_013696835.1 Gemmatimonadota bacterium
GGGCCGGGCGCCGATGAGTGCCCGGATCCTCGACGGGAAGCGCATCGCGGCCGAGGTGCGCGCGGAGGTGCGCGCGCGCGCGGCCGACCTGAGCTCGGCCGGCGTGAAGCCCGGGCTCGCCTTCCTCCTCGTCGGCGAGGACCCGGCCTCCGCGGTCTACGTGCGCAGCAAGGGCCAGGCGTGCGAGGAGGCGGGGTTCCACTCGGTCACGGAGCGGCGGCCCGCCTCGACGACGCAGGCCGAGGTGCTCGAGCTGGTCGAGCGCTTCAACGCGGACGACCGCATCCACGGCATCCTCGTCCAGCTGCCGCTGCCCGACCACATCGACGAGGGCGCCGTACTCGAGTCCATCCTGCCGGCCAAGGACGTGGACGGCTTTCACCCCGTGAACGCCGGCCGGTTGAGCGCGGGGGCGGACGGGTTCGTCCCGTGCACGCCGCTCGGGGTTCGGGAGATCCTCATGCGGGAGGGGATCGAGACCCGCGGGCGACACGCGGTGGTGGTCGGCCGCTCCAACATCGTGGGGCGCCCGATGGCGAGCCTCTTCCTGCGCTACGGCCCCGGCGGGGACGCGACCGTCACCGTCTGCCACAGCCGCACGCGCGACCTGGGCGAGATCACGCGCCAGGGAGACATCCTGGTCGTGGCCGTGGGGCGCCCCGAGATGATCACTCGCGACATGGTGCGCCCGGGCGCCGTGGTGCTCGACGTCGGCATCAACCGGGTCCCGGATCCGGCGCGGCCGGGAAAGACCCGGCTCGTCGGCGACGTGGACTTCGAGGGCGCTGCGGAGGTCGCCGCCGCCATCACTCCCGTGCCCGGGGGAATCGGTCCCATGACCATCGCGATGCTGCTCTCGAACACCGTCGACGCGGCGAGCCGCGTCGCGGCGCGGGCTGGCGGCTAGGCTCCTCCCTCCCTGGCCGTGCTGCCCGACCTCGACGCGCTCGAAGCCGCCGGCGCCCGCGTGTACCGCGTGGGCGAGCTGTTCCGAGAGATGCGCGTGCGGCTCGAGCAGGCCTTCCCGCCGCTGCTCGTGGAAGGCGAGGTCTCGAACCTCTCGAGGCATTCGTCGGGGCACGTCTACTTCACGCTCAAGGACGACGAGTGTCAGCTGCGCTGCGCGCTGTTCCGTACGGACGCGCTCCGGCTGGGCTTCGTTCCGCAGGACGGGGAATGCCTGGTGCTGTTCGGGCGACCGTCCCTCTACGGCAAGCGGTCCGAGGTGCAGATGGTGGTCTCCCGCGCCTTCCGCCGGGGAGCGGGGAAAGCGGCCGAGGCGCTCGAGGCCCTCCGGCGTCGCCTGGGAGAGGAGGGGCTGTTCGCGCAGGCGCGGAAGCGCGCCATCCCCTTCTTTCCGCACAGCATCGGCATCGTTACCTCGCCCACGGGTGCCGTCATCCACGACATGCTCTCCGTGGTTCGCCGCCGGGCTCCCGGCACTCACGTCTACCTGCTCCCCACGCGGGTCGGAGGCGACGGAGCCGAGGAGGAGATTCGCGACGCCATCGACTTCATGAACGCCTGGTTCCCGATCGACGTGCTGATCGTTGGCCGCGGCGGGGGCAGCCTCGAGGATCTCGCGGCATTCAACGACGAGGGCGTGGCCCGGGCGGTCTTCCGCTCGCGCGTGCCCGTGATCAGCGCCGTTGGGCACGAGGTGAACGTCACGATCTGCGACCAGGTCGCGGACGTGCGAGCCCCAACCCCCTCCGTCGCTGCCGAGCTGGCGGTGCCCGACTGCGCGGCCCTGCGCCGCTCGCTGAGCTCCGCCGCGGGGAGGCTCGTGACGGCACAGGAGCGCGCCCGCAACCGGCTCGTCCGGCGGCTGGACGACTTCCTGGGTCGCTACGGTCTGCGTGCTCTGCGTGCGCGGATCGAGGACGACTCGCGGCGAGCGGACGAGCTCAGTGAGCGCATGCTGCGCGGCTTGCAGCGTGGCATCGACGACGCCCGGGCCGGCTTGCGCGAGCAGGCGGGAAGGCTCGATGCCCTCAGCCCTCTGGCCACGCTCGAACGGGGGTATGCCATCGTGGAGAAGATGCCCGAGCGCCGGGTCGTGCGCGGTGCCGGCGAGCTGCGCGTCGGCGACGAGCTGCGTCTGCGCTTTCTGCGCGGCGAGGCGCGTGCACGTGTTGCGCC
>JACCXV010000268.1 GCA_013696835.1 Gemmatimonadota bacterium
GCTTGAGCCGCTCCACCACGTCCCCTTCCGTATAGTCGATCACCTCGGCCTTGGCCTGGTGCTCAGCCATGGCCAGCCGGTCGGGGAAGCGATCGATCGCGATCACGCGGTCCGCGCCAAGCGCGTAGGCACTCACGATCGCGAACTGCCCCACCGGGCCACAACCCCACACCGCGACCGTCTGGCCGGCATGGATGTCGCAGACGTCCGCTGCCATGTACCCCGTCGGAAAGATGTCCGTGAGGAACAGCGCCTGCTCGTCCGTCACGCCTTCAGGTACTGGGAAGGGCCCCACATCCGCAAACGGAACGCGCACGTACTCGGCCTGGCCCCCCGCGTAGCCCCCGTAGAGGTGCGAGTAGCCGAAGAGACCAGAGCCGGAGAAGCCGTTCAGGGCCTCCGCGGCGGCCGCGTTGGGGTTGCTGTTGTCGCACAATGACCACAGGTCCCGCCGGCAGAAGAAGCAGAAGCCGCAGGCGATGGTGAACGGCACCAGGACGCGGTCGCCGACCTGGACCCGCTCGACGAGCGGCCCGGTCTCGACCACCTCGCCCATGAACTCGTGACCCAGGATGTCGCCGGCCTTCATCCCGGGGATGTAGCCGTCGTAGATGTGCAGGTCGGAGCCGCAGATCGCCGTCGAGGTGATGCGCACCACGGCGTCGCGCGGGTTCAGGAGCGTGGGGTCGGGCACGGTCTGGACCCGCACGTCGTTGCGTCCTTCCCAGCAGAGCGCCCTCATCGATCGTCTCCGGGACGCACGGACCACTGGCTGCGGCCCGACGGCTGTCCCTCCGTCGTCGGCACCTCGCCGGCCTCCATCACCTGCTTGAAACGCCTCAGATCCTCGCGGACCTGCTTCTCGGGGTCCTCGCCCAGCAGCCTGGCCAGCACCGCCCCCGCCTTGCCGGCGGGCGGACGGTACTCGAGCACCACGCGCACGACGGACCCCCGTCCCTCCGGCAGCTCGCGGAACTGCACGGAGCCCGCGTTGTCCACTTCCGAGCCCGGCAGCGACCTCCACGCGATGAGCTCGTTCGGCAGCTCGTTGTGGATCTCCGCGTCCCAGCCGACGGTGCGGCCCAACGGCGCCTTCGCCACCCATCGGGAGCGGCCCTCGCCCAGGTCGGTGACGGACTCCAGGTGGTCCATGAAGCGCGGGAGGTTCTCGAACTGCCGCCAGAAGGCGTAGAGCTCGCGGGGGGCGCGCGCCACCGTCACGCTGCGCTCCACCTTGACGCCCGTGTTGTGCGGGACGCTGGCGACGGGGCTGCGCGTCTCTTCGGCGGTGCCAAGACCGAGCGCGCCGTACACGCGGCAGTGGCCCGTCGCGCCGCGCTCGATCAGGGCACCCCCGGCGAGTGCCAGTCCGAGTCCCGCGAGATCACGTCGCAGGAGCCCGTAGAGCGCGAGCGCAGCGCCCCCCGACACGGAGGCCCAGCGCTCGATCGGCGCGACGTTCGCCGGGCGCGGCGCGGGTCCGTCGGCGGCATCGACTTCCATGGACGACATAGGCGTTTCTCTCTAGCTGATTTTTTCGGGAAGGGAATGGGCGACGAGTGCGGGTGCGCGCCCGTCAGGGCACGGGGCAGAACCCCCGGCTCATCTGCCAGACGAAGGCGGCCACCACGCTCAGCGCCACGAGCGCGGTGCCGAATCGGAGCGCGCCCCTCACGCGTGACCCTCGGCCGTCACCGCAGCGTACATGTCGGCCCGCGTGAGCGGGATCTCCACGCGGCCGCGCTCGTCCGGCCGCGCGAACAGCGTGTGAATCAGGTTGATGTCGGCGCGCGCGAAGCTGTGGGAGGAGTAGGCGAGATAGGCCCGCCACAGCCGGGCGGTGGGACGGCCGACCTCCTCGACCGCGCGCTCCCAGTTCGCCTCCAGGCCCTCCAGCCAGTGGCGCAGGGTGATGGCATAGTGCTCGCGCAGGTTCTCGACGTCGCGCACCTCGAAGCCGACGCGCCCCGCCGCGCGCAGAATGACGTGCAGCGGCAGCAGGTCGAGATCCGGGAACACGTACCGATGGATGAAGTTGCGCCGGAACGGCAGGCGCGAGAGGGCGCGCTGGTATGCGCGGTTCGTGCCCGGCCAGCAAATCCCGTGGTTGAGGAACAGGGAGCCCGGTCGCAGCAGGCTCCAGACCTTGCCGAAGAACTCGGGCAGCCGGTTCTCGCCGACGTGCTCGATGATCCCGATCCCGGCGATCTTGTCGAAGGCGCGGTCCGAGGAGAGCTGGCGGTAGTCCATGATCTCCACGCGGCAGCGCCCCTCCAGGCCCCGTTCGCGAATCCTGCGCTGGGCGAGCAGCCCGTGCTCCCGGCTGAGCGTGATGCCCGTGGCGTCCACGCCGTGCCTCTCGGCCGCGTACATGACGAGGCCGCCGAAGCCGCACCCCAGGTCCAGGAAGCGCTCTCCCTCGTGCAGCCGCAGCTTGCGGCAGATGTGCTCGAGCTTCCGCTCCTGGGAGGCGGCCAGGCTCTCCTCGCCGGTCGGGAAGTAGCTGCACGAGTACACCATCCGCGGGTCCAGCCACAGCGCGTAGAAGTCGGTGCCCACGTCGTAGTGGTACCGCACCGCGACCTTGTCGCGCTCCGGCGTGTGGAGCCGGCCGCGGAGGCCCGGCTTCGTGGGCATTGGCCGATTGCCGGCGCGCGGCCGCAACCTGGCGACGTCCGTCACCAGCCGCGCGACCTTCCGGGGCGAGAGGCCGCTCACCATCGCCCGCACGATGCCGACTGCCTCGATCAGGTCGCCCTCCACGTCCACGTCCCCTGACAGATAGGCTTCGCCGGCCGATCGCTTGCCGGGCGGCACCAGCATCCGATACAGCACGTCGGGTCCCTTCAGGACGAACGTGAACCGGGTCGGCTGTCCGGGATCGGCGTCCCGGCCGCTCCCGTCCCAGAGGCGAACGGCGAAGTCTCGCGGTCCGTATGTGTCGAGAAGGTGGTCGAGGATCTCGAGCGTGCGTCGGGCCCGGGGGTCGGGCTGGGGGGTCCGCCCTGGAGAGGCGGGAACGGGCGTGGGCGAAACGTCCAGGGTGGTCACGCCGCGTAAGATAGCGGCCTTGCGGCGCGGGCGCCTCGCAGGCGGGCTCACGGAGGGCTCGCGCGTGCCTCGCCGGCGACCTCGCGCACGAGCTCCCAGGCGCGCGCGACGTGCTCCGGCCCGGTCCACAGGTTGCCGATTGCCAGCCGCAGCACGTGCCGCCCCCGAAGCCGCGTGTGGGAGAGGAACACCTCGCCGGACGCGTTCACGCGCTCGAGGATGCGCTCGTTGACGCGATCCTGCTCCTCGGCCTCCACCGCGGGCGTGGCGCGGAAGCACACTGTGCTGAACGGCACCGGCGCGCAGACTTCGAATCCGGGCTCGGCGCGCACGCGGGCGGCGAAGTCCCGCGCGAGTTCGCAGTGTGTCCGGATGCGCGCGCGCAGGCCCTCCACGCCGAAGGCCCGGATAACCATCCAGAGCTTTAGCGCCCGGAATCGGCGCCCGAGCTGGATGCCGTAATCCATGAGGTTGGTCGCTTCCCCCGAGGTAGTACGCAGGTACTCCGGCACCACCGAGAACGCGGCTCGCAGCGCGCCGGGGTCGCGCACCAGCAGCACCGAGCAGTCGAGCGGCGTGAAGAGCCACTTGTGGGGGTTCAGCACGACGCTGTCGGCAAGCTCCAGCCCGTCCAGCAGCGCGCGGTACTCGGGGCAGATCGCGGCGCTGCCCGCGTAAGCCGCGTCCACGTGAAGCCAGAGTCCTTCGCGGGCGCAGACCTCGGCGGTCGCGCGCAGAGGGTCGACGCTCGTGGTGGAGGTCGTACCGGCTGTCGCGACAACCGCCACCGGCCGCTCTCCGCGGCCCCGATCCGCCTGGATCGTCGCCGCGAGTGCCGCAACGTCCATGCGAAAGGTGTCGTCGGTCGGCACGCGGCGCAGGTTCACGAGTCCCAGACCGAGAGCCACGACTGCCTTGTCGATCGAGGAATGCGCCTCGGCGCCGGCGTATACCGTCATCGGCTGCAGGTCCGCGCGCGCGGCGAGACCGAGCTCCCGAATGGTGGGGTCGGCGCGGTGTCGGGCGGCCGCAAGCGCGAGGAAGCTCCCGATCGAGGCCGTGTCGTTGATGTGCCCGCGGAACTCGGGGGGCAGCTGCAGCATCTGCCGGAGCCAGTCGCAGACCAGCTCCTCCATCTCGGTGGCGGCGGGACCCGTTCGCCAGAGCATGGCGTTCACGTTCAGCGTGGCCGCGAGCGTCTCTGCGAGAATGCCAGGGGCCGACGCGCTGATTGCGAAGTAGGCCATGAACCCCGGGTGATTCCACTGCGTGGAGCCGGGCTCCACCAGGCGCGCGTAGTCGTCCAGGATGGTGTCCAGCGTCTCGCCCACGGCCGGCGGCGCGGGGGATAGCGACGACCGCACGGCACCAGGCTCGAGCCGTGGGAGCACGGGGTACCGATCCGGGCTCTCGAGCCTGTCGGCGACCATGTCGGCCACCCGGTGGAGCGCGCGCCGGGCAGCTTCCGGGCTCACCGCGTCGCCAAGCACGTCGGGGCCCTGCGTCCCGCTCCCGGCGGCGCCCTCGTCTCCCTGTCGACTGCCCATCGGATTCGGCATCGCCCGATCCGCCTTTCTCTTGATTCCTGACGTTCATCCCCGAGGAGATTTTCGAGGAAAGTCTGCGCAGGACAGGGTCTGGGCTTGACAGCCGGGCAACCAGACGTACTCTGGTTGAGAATCGTTCTCAACGAATAGGAACGATTCTCAAATCCTTACGGGTCTTCGAAGTACGTGGCCATTCCATCCATAGTCGAGGGTCGATGAAGCTCGCCGTCCGTATCCTGTCCACATGCGCCCTGGCGGTCCTCATGATGCCAGGCGGCGCTCGGGCGCAGGCGACAGGCCTCGACCCGAAGGCCTTCGAAACCCGGTCCCAGGCCGATACGGGTGCCGTCCTCTCGGGCAGAGTCGTCGACGTCGACTCGGACCTCCCCGTGGCCGGTGCGCCGGTGTCCATTCCAGAGCTGGGGCGTGGCGCCGTGAGCGACGGCGATGGCCGTTTCCGCCTGGAGGACCTGCCCGCGGGAAGCTACACACTGCGCGTGGAGGCGCCCGGTCTTCCGCTCCACGAGGAGCCATTCCAGGTTGCCGCGGGAGAGCGCCTCACTCTCACCCTCACGCTGCCGCAAGGGCCACTCGAGGTGGCGGGCGTGACGCTGCTCGTGGACCGCTTCCGGCTGGTGCCCGATCCCGCGCAGGTGCCGGGATCGGCGCACGTGCTGGACACCCAGGATCTCCAGTCTCAGAACCTTCTGTTCGATGACGCCCACCGCGTGCTCCGGCAGGTGCCGGGCGTGAACATCCAGGAGGAGGAAGGATTCGGGCTTCGGCCCAACATCGGCCTGCGCGGCTCCGGCTCATCCCGCAGCGCCAAGATCACGCTGATGGAGGACGGCGTGCTCGTCGCTCCCGCTCCCTACGCCGCGCCCGAGGCCTACTATTTCCCGTTGACCGGGCGCATGGATGGAATCGAGATCCGCAAGGGGTCCAGCCAGATCAAGTACGGACCGCAGACCACGGGGGGCGCGTTGAACCTGATCTCCACGCGCATCCCGGAGCGGTTCACGTCGCGCTTCGACCTGGGCGGGGGCGAGTACGAGACGGCCAGGCTGCGTGCCGAGTTGGGCGACTCGCAGCGGAACTTCGGCTGGCTGGCGCAGACGTACCAGGCCCGCAGCGATGGCTTCAAGCGCGTCGACGGGGGCGGCGACACCGGCTTCCGGTTGTCCGACTATCTGATCAAGCTGCGCGTGAACAGCGATCCGGATGCCGACCTCTACAATGAGCTGGAGCTCAAGCTCGGACGCACGTCCGAAATCTCCGACGAGACCTACCTCGGCCTGACCGAAAACGACTTCCGCGCCGATCCGTTCCGCCGCTATGCCGCATCGCAGGAAGATGTCTTCGACTCCGATCACGAGCAGTACCAGCTGCGCCACGTGGTGCGTCCCTCCGCCGGGGTCGACGTCACGACGGTGGCGTACCGCAACGACTTTCATCGCAACTGGTACAAGCTGGACAGCGTGGCGGGAGCGAGCATCGCGGCCGTCCTCGAGCATCCGGACTCCCTCGCCGCCACGCTGGACGTGCTGCGCGGCGCGTCGAGCGAGGCGGGCGCGCTCAAGGTGCGCGCGAACGACCGCACCTACTACGGCCAGGGCATCCAATCGGTTCTGGGTCTGGCGCTCGGCGCGAAAGGAGCGCAGCACCAGGTGGAGTTCGGCGCCCGCTACCATGCCGACGAAGAGGACCGGTTGCAGCAGGACGACAGGTACACGATGCTCGACGGGGAGATGGCGGTGGCGGAACGCGGCGCCCGCGGAAGCGAGGCGAATCGCATCAACCATGCCGAGGCCTGGGCGTTCTTCGTGCAGGATCGGATAGCCATCGGCCGCTGGACCTTCACACCGGGTGTGCGCTACGAAACCATCGACTTCACTCGCACCGACTTCGGCCTGGACAACCCCGATCGCGTGCGGGCACGGCCGGAGCGTCTCTCGTCAGCAACGCCGGCGCCGCCGAGCCCGGCCGCCTCGACGGTGACGATCAGGGAGAATGGCGTGAACGTTCTCATCCCGGGCGCGGGGGCGAGCTGGGCGGCGACGAGCGAGCTGAGCCTCTTCGGCGGCGTGCATCGAGGCTTCGCACCTCCAGGCCCCGGAGCGGACGCCGACACCGACCCCGAAGAGAGCGTCAACTACGAGCTGGGATGGCGCTTCGCGGCCCCGGCCGTCAGCGCGGAGCTGGTGGGCTTCATCAACGATTACGACAACGTGCTGGGACGCCCGACCGGCGTCGTGGGCGAGAACGGAGACGTCTTCAACGGGGGGCAGGTGAAGGTGCATGGGCTCGAGCTCTCGGCCGACAGCGATCTCGGCGCCCTGGCCGGCGTGGGCTTGCGCCTGCCGCTCCAGCTGGCGTACACCTACACGCGCGCGGAATTCGGCTCGAGCTTCGTGAGCGACTACGAGCCGTGGGGCAGCGTCCTGGCGGGAGACGAGCTGCCGTACATCCCCGAGCATCAGGGCTTTGCCAGCCTCGGCATCGATTGCGCCCGCTGGAGTGCGGGCGTGAACGCGAGCTTCGTGGGGGAAATGCGAACGGTTGCCGGAGGGAGCGAGCGGCGGGCGAACGGCCGATCGCGTGTCGCGCCGTTCACCTCGACCGACGAGGCGCTGGTCTTTGGCCTCACCGGCCAGTACGCGCTGGCGGACTGGAGCCACCTCTACGTCGGCGTGCAGAACCTGACCGACAGGGAGTACGTCGTGGCCCGGCGACCGGCAGGAGCGCGTCCGGGGCTGCCCCGCACGCTCGTGGCAGGGATCCGCCTCACGCCCTAGGAGCCGCCCTTTCGCCTCACCCCCCAGGAGCCGCCCTTTCGTAGGCCGCCGTCTCCCACCGCGAATTGTCCTTCCCCGGCGCCGCCGGGTAGCTTCCGCGACATGAGCTCCACGTGCGCACTCCCGACGCGGACGTCTCCTCGAGTGACGTCGGTCAGGGTGGGCCGGCCCCGCTGGCTCGGCGATCCCGACGCGCGGGATCGCCTGCGCCGACCTTTCCGGACGGCGTTCGTCAAGGAGGCCGTGGAGGGAGAGGTCACCGTGGGTCCCCTGGGCCTGGAGGGGGATTCCCAGTCAGATCGGCGGCATCACGGCGGCCCCGAGATGGCGATTCTCGCGTACTCCGCGGATCACTACCCGGCGTGGCGGCAGGAGCTCGGTCTGCCCGAGATGGGCCCCGGGGGCTTCGGAGAGAACCTCACGATCGCGGGCGTCGACGAGACGTCCGTGTGCATTGGCGATACCTACGCCGTCGGCGGTGCACGTCTCCAGGTGTCGCAGCCGCGTGCGCCCTGCTACAACATCTCGCGCAGATGGGGCAGGCAGGACCTGATGCTTCGCGTCGTCCAGACCGGCCGCACGGGTTGGTATCTGCGCGTCCTCGCCGCTGGCCCCGTGGCGGCCGGGGACCTCCTCCGGCTGGAGGAGCGACCGCTTCCCGGCTGGAGCGTTGCCCGTGTGGCGCGTGTGGCCGGGGTGACTCGGGACGGTGAGCCATCCGGCCTCACGGACCTCGCGCGCGAAAGGGCGCTGCTGGCCGCTAGTCCGCTCCTCAGCCCGACGTGGCGGGAGAGACTCGGGCGGAGCGCCGCGGGGTGATCCGCGTACGGGGCCTCCACAAGGCGTTCGGTGAGAGCGGGCGCGCCATCCCCGTGCTGCGGGGCGTGGATCTCGAGGCTGGGCGCGGGGAGTTCGTGGCGCTCACCGGACGCAGCGGCTCGGGCAAGTCCACGCTCCTGAACCTGATCGCCGGCCTCGAGGTGCCCGATCGAGGATCGATCTCCATCGAGGGCACGGAGCTCACGGCGCTCGACGATTCCAGGCGCACGATCTTCCGGCGCGACCGCATCGGGATCGTCTTCCAGTTCTTCAACCTGCTGCCGGTCCTCTCGGCGCTGGACAACGTGGCGCTCCCCGGCCTGCTCGCCGGCCGTCCCCGGCGTGCGGTGGAGGCCCGCGCGCGCGCGCTGCTCGAGTCGATGGGACTGGGGGCGAGGGTGGATGCCTTTCCCGAGGAGCTGAGCGGCGGCGAACAGCAGCGAGTCGCCACCGCGCGCGCTCTCGTCAACGATCCCGTGCTGATCCTCGCCGACGAGCCGACGGGCAACCTGGATTCGGCGAGCAGCGACGGGACGCTGGACCTGCTCGAGCGCCTCGCGCGGCTGGACGGGCGGACGGTGCTGATGGTGACCCACGATCCAGCCGCCGCGGCGCGCGCCGGACGCTCGTTGACGCTGGTTGACGGCCGGGTGGCGCAGACGGCGCTGGAGGCAGGGGAGGACCGACCGCTGGAGAAGTCCGGCTCGGACGCCGCGGGAGTGCCGGGATGACGATGTTGTGGGTTCTGCGGTTGCTGCACGTCCCGTTCTGGAAGCGCCGTCCGCTGGGCTCGCTTCTCCCCGTCCTCGGGGTGGCCCTGGGCGTCGCCACCATCGTCGCCATCGACCTCGCTGGGACGAGCGCGGTGCGCAGCTTCAGGGAAACGCTCGAGCGGCTCGATGGCCGCACGACGCACCGCGTGGTCGGTCCGCATCTGAGCCACGACCTCGCACGGCGGCTCGGCGCGGTGCCCGGCGTCGAGGCTGCGGCTCCCATCGTGGAGGCCGTTGGGCTCCACGACGCAGGCGACCGACTCCCCATCGAGGACGCAGGGGAGCCGCTGCGGCTCTTCGGGATCGACCCTCTCTCCGAGGGCATGATCCGTTCGCTCGGCGTGGAGCTCGCAGGGTCCGGGAACGCATCGGCCGGACTCCTTCGCGATTTCCTGGGGCGTCCCGGCGCGCTGCTCGTGAGCGCTCCGTTCCTCGAGCGCCACGGGCTCGCCGCGGGAGACGCCCTCCCGCTGGTCGTAGGCACGCGCAGGAGCCGTGCCCTCGTCCTGGCCGCGCTGCCGCGCGAGGTGGGCGGGCTGGAGGTGCCGGACAACCTGGCCGTGGGCGACATCGCCACCGTGCAGGAGCTCGCCGGGACGTTCGCGGGCGTGGACCGCGTGGACCTCGTCCTGGCCGAGCGCGACGGCGCTCGCGAGCGCGTCCTCGCGGAGCTCCTTCCGCTGCTTCCCACCGGTGCCGTCATCGAGCGGCCTGGCGGGCAGGCTGGCCGACTGGAGCGCGGGCTGGCGGCCTTTCGCGCGAACATCCGCGCCCTGAGCTATCTCGCGCTGTTCGTCTCGTTCTTCCTGATCTACAACAGCCTTCTGGTTTCGGTGTTGCGGCGGCGGCCGCTGATCGGGATCGCGCGCTGCCTCGGAGCCACGCGGCGGCAGGTGCTGGCCGGGTGGCTCGGGGAAGCCCTGCTGACGGCCTGCGCGGGTGTCGCTATCGGAGCGGGGCTGGGCCTGCTCTTCGCCGCCCCTGCGCTCGCGGGGGTGTCGCGCACCGCCGAGGATCTCTACGGTGGCCTCGGGCGGGGGACGCTGAAGGCCGAAACCGGCGCCTTCGTGCGTGCGGGGGCGCTCGGGCTCGCCTTCACCCTCCTCTCGGCACTCCTGCCGGCGCTCGAGGCGGCGGGAACGGCGCCGGCACACACCGCGACCCGCAGC
>JACCXV010000257.1 GCA_013696835.1 Gemmatimonadota bacterium
GCACAGGAGCAGGCGGCCTGCCGCGCGATCGGCAACGTGCTCGAGGGTGCGACCGACGTGGTCCTGACGACGCACGTCAACCCCGACGCCGACGGACTGGGCGCCGAGGCCGCGCTCGCCGGGTGGCTGGGATCCCGCGGGATCCGGACGCGGATTCTCAACGCCGATCCGCCGCCGCGCCAGTTCGCGTTCCTGGCCACCGACGAAGTGCCGTTCGGCGTGTTCCGGAGCTTCGAGGAGGACGGTCTCGCATCGGTGGACGCGCTGGTGGTGCTGGATGCCAACTCCGCGGAGCGCCTGGGCGCGGTCGGCACGGTGCTCCCGCGCCTGCAGGTCCCGCGCATTCGCATCGACCATCACGTGGCGCGGGAGCCGTCCGGGCCGCTCGACCTCGTGGATCCGGGAGTCTCGTCCACGTCCGAGCTCGTGTACCGTCTGCTGCGCGCGCTGGGCGCTGCGATCCCGCCTTCCGTCGCCGTTCCGCTCTACGCGGGGATCGCGTTCGACACCGGCTTCTTCCGCTACGCCAACACCACGCGCGAGACGTTGCTCGCCGCGGCGGATCTCCATGGGCGCGGAGTCGGCGACGCCGACCTCTTCTCACGGATGTTCGAGACGCGCTCGGTGGAGCGCATGCGCCTGTGGGGGCGCGCGCTCAGCTCGCTGGCGGTGGAGTTCGACGGCCAACTGGTGTGGATGGCGGTTGACCGGGCGCTGCTGGACGGCACCGGTGCGGGACCCGAGGATCTCGACGGGCTCGTGGAGCAGGGTCGCCTGGTGGAGGGGGTCCTGGTATCGGTCCTGTTCCGCGAAGACGGGGCGGAGCGCGTCAAGGTCAGCTTCCGCTCGAAGGAAGGGTTCGACGTGAATGCGCTGGCCGGACGCTTCGGCGGCGGCGGGCATGTCAACGCAGCCGGGGCGACGCTCGAGATGCCGCTGGCGCGCGCCGTAGCGCGGGTGCTGGAGGAGGCCCGAACGGCGCTCGAGGCGCGTGCCGCGGAGGGACGTTCCGCCGAGCCGAATGCACCATCAGGCTCGACGACGGACGGCCGGGGGACGTGGACGTGAGCGATCGCAGCCGCTTGCTCGGTGGGGCGCGCATCTGGCCCGACCCCCTGCGCGGGGGGGAAACGCTCGCGGATCTGGTCGACAACGCCTTCCTCGCCTACAACGGGGGACGCCTGCGGGAGGCCTGCCAGCTGCTCACCCGCAAGATCCTCGGGGAGGACGTGCTCGTCGGCCTGAGCCTGACCGGGGCCCTGACCCCGGCGGGGTTGGGGCGCTCCTGCCTGATCCCGCTGGTGCGCGCGGGCTTCGTGGACTGGATCGTCTCCACCGGCGCGAACCTGTACCACGACACGCACTTCGGGATCGGGCTGGCGATGCATCGCGGCTCGCCCTTTCTCGACGACACCCTTCTGCGCCGCGAAGGCGTCGTACGCATCTACGACATCCTCTTCGAGTACGAGGTGCTGCTCTCGACCGATGCCTTCTTCCGCGAGATCGTGTGCCAACCCGAGTTCCAGAGCGAGATGGGAACGGCCGAGTTCCACTGGCAGGTGGGGAAATACGTCGCGGCCCGCGAGCAAGCCCTCGGGCTCGAGGACGCGAGCCTGCTCGCCTGCTGCCACCGCTACGGCGTGCCAGTCTACACCTCCTCGCCGGGTGACTCCTCGATCGGCATGAACGTGGCCGCGCTGGAGCTGGCGGGGAACGGCTGTCGGATCAATCCCTCGATCGACGTCAACGAGACCGCGGCGCTCGTGCTGGACCGCAAGCGCGCCGGCGGCCGCAGCGCGCTGGTGATCCTCGGCGGCGGCTCCCCGAAGAACTTCGTGCTGCAGACGGAGCCGCAGATCCAGGAGGTGCTGGGCATCGCCGAGGCGGGGCACGACTACTACCTGCAGTGCACGGATGCGCGCCAGGACACGGGCGGTCTCTCGGGTGCCACACCCGCCGAGGCGGTCTCGTGGGGGAAGGTCGATCCGGACCGCTTGCCCGACGCCGTCGTCGTCTACACCGACACGACGATCGCGCTGCCGATCCTCACGGCTTACGCGCTCACGCGCACGGCACCTCGCGAGCCGCGCCGGCTCTACCATCGGCGAGCCGAGGTACTGGACGACCTCACGCGTGCCTACGCCGAGGCGCGCGCCGAGGCTTCGCAGGCCCCGGCCTCGCACGCCACGGCCTCGCAGGCCCCGACCCTCTGGGCGGGGCGGGATCATCCCGGCGGGCCCTCGGGAGACGAATCCGGAGGTGGCGCGGCGATCGGTCGCGCGACCGCCGTGACCGAGGAAGGCGCACCGCTGGAGGCGGATTAGAAGCGCGGGACGACTGCCGCAAGCTGGACGCACTGGCAGCGCGCGGGTCGAGGGCGCTCTGGCGGGGGCCGGCCCGGCGCGGCCATATTCACGGCGCTTCGTTCCCGCGGCTCCCGGTTCAACCTTGGCGCTGGCGTCCCAGGCGCTTCTCCCCATGTCCTCACCCGCCACGCTCCGGCGCGCTCCCCTTGCGGGGGCGGCGCTCCTCCACCTCCTGGTGGTTCCGATCCTGATGTCCGCTCCACTGCCGGCGCAGGAGCTCGACTCGGACGTCGCGCGGCTGCTGCGCCGCTCCGACGTGAACCAGGCTTTGCGGGAGATCGGCGTCCGGCACGAACAGGTGCTGAGCTGGCAGCGCGCCCTGGCGCGCATCCCCGCTCCCACCGGCGACGAGGGCGCACGCGCCCGCTTCGTCCAGCGGCAGTTCCAGATCCTGGGGCTGGAGGACATCGGCATCGACGGGATGGGGAACGTCCTGGGCTCCTGGCCCCGCGCGCGAGTACGCCCCCGGATCCTGCTCACAGCGCACCTCGACACGGTGTTCCCGGCCGGGACGCCGCTCGAGCACGACTGGTTCGGTCCGCGCCTCGTCGGCCCCGGCGTGCACGACAACGCGCGTGGCATCGCCGTGCTGCTCGGCGCTGCCGAGGCGTTCGTCCGTGCCGGCCCGCTGTTGAACGCATCCGTGGTCTTCGCGTGCACGGTGGGGGAGGAGGGCCTGGGCGACCTGCGCGGCATGAAGGAGCTGTTCCGGCCCGGCGGCGCAGCCGAGGGCGTGGACTACGTCATCAACGTCGACGGGCCCGGGCTGGATCGCATCGTGAATCGAGGCCTGGGGAGTCGCCGCTATCGCGTGACGTACCGCGGCCCGGGGGGTCACAGCTGGAACGACTTCGGGCTCGTGAACCCCGCCAACGCGCTCGGGCGGGCGATCACGCGGCTGGCCTCGATCCCGCTCCCGTCGAGCCCCCGCTCGAGCCTGAACGTGGGCCGGGTGGGAGGCGGCACCTCCGTGAACACGATCCCTCAGGAAGCCTGGATGGAGGTCGACATCCGCTCCGAGGCTGCCGAGACCCTGATGCGCGTGGAGCGCGAGGCGATGGATGCGCTCGTGGACGTGCTGCGTGAGGAGCGCGAGGTGCACGGCGACGACCGTCTGGAGCTGGACGCGGAGCTCGTCGGCGATCGGCCCGCCGGCGCACTCCCGCCGAATGCACTGCTCGTCCGGGCCGTTCGCGCGGTCACGCGGGCCCTGGGCGTGGAGCCGGCGCTCAGCGTGTCGAGCACGGACGCGAACGTTCCACTTGCTCTCGGGGTGCCAGCCGTCAGCCTGGGTGGCGGCGGCGTGGGGGGCCGGGCGCACAGCCCCGAGGAGTGGTTCGACGCCGCCGAGGCGCAGCACGGTGTCGAGCGCGTCTTTCTCCTCGCGCTGCTGCTCGGATCGCTCCAGGAGGTGTAGCTCACCCCGGCGCGTGAGGCTGGCGGCACTCCCGGGCCGTCGGGATATTTTGGGATCGCCCCTTCACCGATCCGCAAGAGCTCGGCCGGGAGAGCATGCGCTTCAGGGAAGACCCACAGCCATCGTCGGGCGGCATCCGGCCTCCCGCGATCCACGCCGGTACCCTCGGCGCCGGAGCCGCCCTCGCGACTCCCCGCCTACCGCCGTCGGAGTTCATCTGCACGGTGCATGGAGTCTGCTTCGACAACCGCTACCGCAAGCTCGCGCAGCTCGCCGTCGGCGACCCGCTCTATCTCCAGCGCGAGCACGGCAGCCGCATCGACCAGAACGCGATCCGCGTCATGGACCCGCGCGTCGAACAGCTCGGCTACGTCCCCCCCGAGATCTCACGCTGGCTGGCGCCCCTCATCGATCGGGGCAACCCGACGCTCGCGCGCGTGCACCGGGTGTCCCGCAAGGACATTCCCTACTACGAGCGGCTGGTGATCGAGGTGGAAGTGCGCTAGGAGGGGACAGCGCCGCGGGCGGCTCTCAGGGCAGCTCCAGCACGAGGCCAGGGTAGAGCACGGGCGGATCGCCGACGCGCTGTCGGTTGGCCTCGGCGATGCGGGGCCACTGCGCCTCGTCCCCGTACACTTCGCGCGCGATCCCCGGCAGCGTGTCGCCCTGCCTTACACGATAGATGCGGTCGGGAGGCTGGCTCACGAGCGGAGCCTGCGGCAGGGGGGCGTCGGTTGGATCCGTGGCGTGCGGAAGACCGGGGGGGGTCAGGCCGCGTCCGAGAAGACGGTTCAGGAAGCCCACTGCGGTCCCGGTTCAGGTGCTGTAAGCGTATTCGGTGGCCGGCTAGCCGCCGCCTTGCCGGACGCGGGCGATCGGCCGGCGAGCGGCGCTCAATCGAAAGGCAGCTCCAGCTCGCCTTGACCCTCGGCCTCGGGCCCGCCAGCGTCGTCATCGTGACCGGCCGCGGAGCCGCCTGCGCGCCGCCGACGGCTGACCCAGCCCGGCTCCCGCCCCTCGATCAGGAATTCGACGAACGCCGCCTCGATGCCCGCGAGCCGGGGCCGTGTCAGCTTGAAGGTGGCGTGGCGCTCCGCACGCTGGAACGAGCTGAACACGAGGTGAACCTCGCCCGTGGCATCCACGCGCGAGATGCGGATCTCGCGCTCGACCAGGGCTGCATCGTGGCGGCTGGGATCCGGCAGCAGGAAGGAGATCCGCAGGCCCGAGGAGCCAAAATCCTCCACCTCGAGTCCGGGCTCGTCGATCTCCTCGAAGATTCTCCTCAGCCCCTCCACCAGATAGCGGTACTTCGCCTCGAACTCCTCGTCGGCACCCGGGGCCTCGGGCGGAGCCGCGACACGCCTGCGCTTCTCCGCGAGTCGCTCGCGAACCTCGGCGATGAACTGCTCGCGATCCCGCAAACGGGCCACCCGGCTGGTGAGGGGACCGGGGAACACGGTCGGTGACACGGTCGGTGACAGGGGTGCGACGGGAGTCTACCCCCACGCCCCTGACGCTGCAAGCGCGCCCGTGCACGGCGCACCAGGGGTAAAGATGCTACATTTCTCCCGCCCACGGCTTGTCCGGGAACGTCGGGGTGCCCACCCCGGGGACCCGCCGCCGGATCGATCCCCCATCCGCCCCCTCGTGGTCACGTCATGAGCTTTCCACGCCGTTTCGTGCGTCCGGGCTGCCTGCGGCATCTATGCTCGCTGACGCTGGCGCTGGCGCCGCTCACGGGGCCCGGTCCGGCGGCCGCCCAGCGCGAGAGCGGAGCCGGGGAAGCGGCTCCCTCGAGCGTGGCCGCGGACAGTTCCTGCCGCATTTCCGGTACGCCCATGTACGTGCCCGCCTCGTACCTGGGGGCCGTGGCGCGCGGCACGCGCGACGCCTCCGGCGAGCCTGGACGAGGGTATTGGCAGCAGCGCACGGATTATCACATCGAGGTCGAGATCGATCCGGCCACCCGCCTCCTCACGGGACGGGAGACCATCCGCTACGCCAACAACTCGCCCGACACACTGCCCATCCTCGCCGTGCGTTTGTACCAGAACATCTTCCGCGAGGATGCCAAGCGCCTCGAGGTCCTGCCCGCGACCGAGGGCATCCTCCTCGATTCCCTGGCGGTGGGCGGTGAGGCGCTCGAGGTCTCGGACTCGGACTCCTCGCAAACAATCCGGGACGGCACGCTGATGGCCCTGCGCCTGCCGCAGCCGATCCTCCCCGGGGAGACGCGCGACGTTCGCTTCGTATGGCGGTTCACGATCCCGCCCGATGCCAGTCTTCGCATGGGAACGGTCGACTCCACCTCGTTCTTCCTCGCCCAGTGGTATCCCCAGATCGCCGTGTACGACGACCTGGAGGGGTGGGCCGTCGGCGAGTACCTGGGCCCCGGCGAGTTCTACAACGAGTACGGAGACTTCGATGTCTCGATCACGGTACCCGCGGGATTCGGGGTGTGGGGCACGGGGGCTCTGCAGAATCCCGAGGCGACGTGGTCTCAGGAGGTGGGTGAGCGGGCCCGCAAGGCGGCGGCGTCCCGCGAAGTCGTTCACGTGCTCGAAGAAGACGACTTCGGGCCGGGCAAGGCGACGCGCGGCCGCCGCGGCGAGCGTCTGACCTGGCGCTTCCGGGCCGAGAACGTGCGCGACTTCGCGTTCGCCACCGGCGACCATTACCTCTGGGACATGACCTCTGCCGTGCTCGACTCGACGCCGGGCGTCGCCGGCGGCGGTGGAGAGGGAGGCCGCCGCGAGGCGCACGGCCGCAAGGCCGGGGCGGGTCGGACCGCCACCGCGAGTGCCGTGTACCGGCCGGGGGCGGAGGGCTTCGGTGACGTCGCCGAGTTCGCGCGGATCTCGCTGGAGACCTTTTCGGGCACCTATCCCGGCGTGCCGTATCCCTATCCACACATGACGGTGGTCGAAGGCGGCTCGGGCGGCATGGAGTACCCGATGATCGTCCTCGACGCGGCGACGGGCGATCGCAACCGCACCCTGGAGGTCACGGCCCACGAGATCGGTCACACCTGGTTCCCCATGCTGGTGGGTTCGAACGAGACCGTCCACGGCTGGCAGGACGAGGGTCTGAACACGTTCATCACCTTCTGGGCGCAGGAGGCGATGGGCTACGAGCCCTCGCCCCGCGGAGAGAACCTCATGCAGTACGCCTTCATCGCCGGGCACGAGCTGGAGGTTCCGATCCTGACGCCGGCGAACATGTTCAGCATCACGGGGCCCTGGTACGGCATCGCTGCCTACGTGAAGCCGGCGGTGGCGCTGATGACGCTGCGCTCGGCGCTCACGCCCGAGGTGTTCGATCGCGCTTTCCGCGAATACGTGCGGCGCTGGACGAACCGCCACCCCTCCCCCTGGGACTTCTTCAACACGATGGAGCACGTCGCGGGCCGCGACCTGGACTGGTTCTGGGAGGACTGGTTCCTCGGCCGCGGGGTGCTGGACCAGGCCCTCGCAGACGTGCAGTCCGAGGGGGACAGCGTCGAGGTCGTGGTCCTGAACGAGGGGCAGCTCGCTGCGCCGGCCGATCTGGAGATCCGTACGGCGGGGGGTGGTGAGCCCATGCGCGCGCGGATCCCCGCGACGGCCTGGTCGTGCGGCAGTCGGCAGGCGATAACGGTGCACGCGCGCGGGAAGGTGGAGTCGGTGACGTTGAACCCCGACCTGTCCTACCCCGACGTGGACCCCTCCGACAACCGCTGGCCAGCCGAGTCGCCCGCGGGCGAGGCCCCGCAGCCGACTCCTCCCGGGAACTGAGGCCGATCATGCGCAGATTCCTCCGCCTCGCGCTCATCCCGCTGCTCCTGACGGGCTGCGGGAGCAATGGGAGTGCCACGGCGCCGAGCGCACCGCCACCGCCGCCGCCGCCCGGCGCTCCGCCACCCCCGCCCGGCACCGGCGCGCGACCGGTCCTGCGCGAGATCGCGCAGGGGCTATCCTTCCCCGTGCACCTCGCGTCTCCGCCGGGTGACGCCCGGCTCTTCGTAGTCGAGAAGGTCGGCACGGTCCGGATCGTGAAGGATGGGGCGCTCGTGGACACGCCGTTTCTGGACCTCTCCGGAGACGTCTCGCAGGGGGGCGAGCAGGGCCTGCTCTCGATCGCGTTCCATCCGCGCTACGCCGAGAACGGCCGGTTCTTCGTGTACTACACGGATCGGGGCGGCGACATTCGCATCGTCGAACGCCGCGTCTCGAACGATCCCGACCGCGCGGATCCCTCGCCGGTGCGCAACGTGATCACGGTGGAGCACAGCGAGCACTCGAATCACAACGGCGGGCTCGTCGTCTTCGGACCCGACGGAAAGCTGTACGCCGGCTTCGGCGACGGTGGCGCCGGCGGGGACCCAGACGAGAATGGTCAGAACCTGGGGACGCTCCTGGGCTCGATCGTGCGCCTGGACGTGGACGCGGCTCAGCCGTACGCCGCACCATCCGACAATCCGTTCGTGGACCGTTCAGGCGCGCGCGGCGAGATCTGGGCCTACGGTGTCCGGAACCCGTGGCGGTTCTCGTTCGACCGCGCGAATGGGGACTTCTATCTCGCGGACGTGGGTCAGAACGAGATCGAAGAGGTGGACGCAGTGCGCGCCGCGGAGGCGGGCGGCAAGAACTACGGCTGGGACGTGATGGAGGGCTCGAGCTGCTTCGAGCCGCCGGAGGGCTGCGACAGGACCGGCCTGACGCTCCCCGTGACGGAATACGACAACGGAGACGACGGCTGCTCGATCACGGGCGGCTTCGTGTACCGCGGCCCAGCCCTGCCCGACCTGCAGGGTACGTACTTCTACTCCGACTTCTGCACCGGCTTCGTGCGCAGCTTCGAGCTCTCCGGCACCGGCGCCGCAGGTGAGCGCAGCTGGGCCGACCTCGAGCCCGGCGGCAACGTCACGTCCTTCGGCGAGGACGCGGCGGGCGAGATCTACGTCCTCACGTCGAACGGCGGGGTGTTCAAGATCGTTCCCGAGTGACGGCTGACGCGGATCGCTGGAAGCGGCTCGCCGCCGAGCGAGCCGTCGAGTGGGTCGAGCCGCGGATGGCGCTCGGAC
>JACCXV010000308.1 GCA_013696835.1 Gemmatimonadota bacterium
GGCCGGCCTGCGCTGGTTCGCGACCCATGCCTCGAAGTCCTCGGGCGAATCGGCGACGACGCGAAAGCCCATCAGAGCGTGCGACGCGCCGCAGTACTCCGCGCACTGGCCCAGGTACGTGCCCGCCGAGTCCGGCGTGAACCACAGCCGGTTCGTGTGCGGCGGGATCGCGTCGCGCTTCCCGCCCAGACGCGGCACCCAGAAGCTGTGGATGATGTCCGCGGACTGCAGGTCGAAGCTGGCGGTGCGGCCAACCGGCAGGTGCAGCTCGTTGGCGGTGAGGATGCCCAGCTCGGGGTACTCGAACTCCCACCACCACTGATGGCCCACGACGCGCACCTGAAGCGCTCCCGGGATGGGACGGTTCTCCTGCGTGGCGAAGATGGTCCGCACGGTGGGGATCCCGATGAAGAGCAGGATCACGATCGGGACCAGCGTCCAGGCGATCTCGAGGCGCGTATGACCGTGAACCTGCTCCGGGCGATCGTCCGCCCCGCGCTGCCGATAGCGCCAGACGATGTACACGAGCAGGGACTCGACCAGGATGAAGACGACCAGGCCCCATCCCAGGGTGATGTCGAACAGTTGGTCGATGAGGCGTGCGAAGTCCGAGCGTGGCGCCAGCGACGTACGCGGGTAGTTCTCCGTGCACCCCGTGAGCGCCATCGCCAGGATCCACAGGGCGGCGGGCGCGGTCTGGAACCGGTGAACGAGCCTCCGCCAGCGGACGGCCATGGAGTCGTTCTCCTGCGAGCGTGAGGGGGAGCCGGGAGGGCGAAGCGGCAATGTAACAGGGGCTCCGGAAGCGCTCAATAGGTGGCCGCGCGCGTCGCGCGCCACGTGAGCACGAGCAGCAGCACGAGCAGGAGAGCGGGCAGAGCGACCATCGCCAGCTCGCCTGCACGGCCGAAGCGGCCGCGAAGAGGCGACGCGGACGAAGGCGCCGAGGCGCGGATCGAGCGCACGAGCAGCGCGCCCTGCGCAATGGCCACGAGCGTCACCGCGCACCAGAAGAGCAGCGCGCGGAGCGTTTCCGGAGGAAGCATGCGGCGGAGGGTATCCAGCCCCTCCGCCGCTGTCAACGCGGGGTCAGTTGAGGCAGGGAGACAGCGGATCGCTCAGCGAGCGACGCATGCGGGCGCGGCCGCGGTGGATTCGCGACATCACGGTCCCGAGCGGTACGCTCAGGCGATCCGCAGCCTCCTTGTAGGAGAGCCCCTCGACGTCCGTGAGGAGCACCGCCGACCGGAAGACGTCCGGCAGCCTGTTCAAGGCGCAGAGGACCTCGTCCGTGAAGACCCAGCGGAATCGCTCGCGCTGCTCGGGCCACGGCAGCACCGGGCCCGTGACCGTGACGGCCGGAGCGGCCTCCGCCTCCTCGTCGCTCGTGACCCACTCGTCGAGACCGTCGTACGAGAGCTCGACCGGGCGCACGGAGCGGCGCCGGTAGCGGTCGATGTACGTGTTCGTCAGGATCGTGAGCAGCCAGCGGCGGTTCTGCTCGCGGATCTGGCCGCCGTTTCGGTCGTGACGAAGGGCCTTGAGAAAGGTCTCCTGCACCAGGTCCTCGGCCTCGCTCATCTCCCCGTGCGTGAGCCTGAGAGCCTCCTGCAGAAGCGCCGCGCGGTTCTGCCGGTCGATGTGGTCGAGCCTGTCCGTGATGGTGAGCGCAGGCCTGGAGAGGAGATCTGGCTTGGCAAAGCTTTGCTTTGGCATGGAGCAATCCTGGACAGGTGTTACAGAACGGTGAATCCAATGCTGTTGAATATTACGTAAACCATTCAACGAAGCACAAAAAAAATCTATTCCCGGCTCGAAGATCCCCTTCAGGCTCTCTGGTACTGCGCCGAGAGACCGCGTATGAGGAGACTCACGAGAGCCTCCGCCCCCTCCAGCACCTCCTCGCTGCTGCGCACCTGCGACAGCGGCGGCAGGTACACGGAGATAGCCTCGCGCAGCACCCTCGCCGTTGACACCGGATCTCCCTGCTCGAGCTCACCGGCTCCCATGCCCTCACGGAGCAGCCGTTCCAGCAGCTGCTGGTAGCGAGCCTCCTTGTCCGCGGCGACGCGGCGGCACTTCTGGGCGGCCGTGACCACCTCCCCCGCGTGCGCTCCCTCCCGGCAGCAGCGGTCGGAAAGGGCCACGCGCGCGAGGAGCACCTCGCGCAGCTTCTCGGCCCAGGCGCGATCGGAGCCCGCGATCGCGCTGAAGGCGTGCTCGAACTCCCGTGACGTTTCCTCCACCAGACCGGCCAGGATATCTTCCTTGCTGTCGAACTCGAGATAGAGGCTCCCCACGCTGATTCCCACGTCCGCCGCGATCTCCGCCATGGCCGTCTTGTCGTACCCATAGTGATGGAGGCGCTTGCGGAAGGCTTCGAGGATCTGCTGCCGGCGGCTCAAGTGGAGTCTCCAGGGTTCGTTCGAAGTAAGCGTTTCGTTCGACCGGTTGCTACCAGCCTGATCACGTCAAATCTTGTACGGCCCCTCCATACGGCTGTCAAGGCAGCCGTATTCCGCCCGCGGCCCCGTGCGGGGCCGCTTCCCGGCTTTCTCATGGCTCTGCTTGCCGCAGCGCTCTTCTCTCCTTTCGACGCAGTCCAGGCCCAGCAGCGACCCTTTGCCACTCCGCGTGCGATCCTTGCCACCCCGGGTTCCGTGCGGTTGGACGCCGGCGCACGGCTCACTTCCGACCGGCGACTTACGCTTTCGGGGTTGACCGGCGACCTCCTCGAAGTCCAGGCGGGCGTCGTGCTTGGCCTCGCGGAACGCGTGGAGGCGCGCGTCGAAGGCGTCGCCTGGCAGCACATGGCGATCTCGAACGTCGAGCCGGACGCACCCCTTGCGCCCGCGCTCGAGCTCCACGGGGAGGGGACGCAAGACGCCGGCGACTTCACGATCTCGACACGCGTTCGCCTCGGCGGTGCGCGTGATCGGGACGCGGCTCGCAAGGCAGGCGCCGGTGCGAGAGACGATGTTCGGGATCGAGGCGCAGGCGCCGAGGAGGCGGTGCGTGAGGTGGACGTCATCGCCGGCGGCGAAGACGGCGTCGGAACGGCGCTGGGGGTTGCGGTGCGCCTGCCGATCGCCGGAAACGAGAGTGGGCTCGGCCGCGACGTCGCGGACGTGGATGCGTCCCTCGCCACGAGCTGGCGCAGGGGACCGTTGCGCGTCACGGGCGAAGCGGGATTTGCGATCCTCGGCAGCCCCACGCGTGCGGCAGCCCAGAACGACCAGGGGCGCCTGGCGCTGCTGGCCGAGATCGAGCCCCCGGGAGGCCGGTTCGAGCTGGGGGTCGAGGCCCGCACCGCGTTCGGCGACGAGGGCCCCGGGAACGAGATCGTGACCGAGCTCGCCGCAGGCGGACGGGCGCGCGTGGGCGGGGTCTGGGCCGATCTCGCCTATCGCCTCTTCGTCGGGGACGGCCCCTCGGCGAGCGCCATTCAAGCCGGCCTGAGCCGCTCGATCTGAGAGGACGGGACCGGCCTCGAGCATCGGCCACCACGCCGTAGCGAGCGGCCCCGCGGCGCTACGGGTGAGGCTGGATCGGCCGGTAGGGCACGATCAGGTGGGCGTCGCGTGTGTCGAGCACGGGGAAGGTACGCAGGAAGAGCGTCGTGGTGAGAGCGAACAGCCCCGCGAAGCCGAGCGTCACCAGCAGCTCGTCCAGACCCAGCATCGAGCGGGTCTCGGGCGACACGGAAGGCACGATGAGAAGCCAGAGCTTGACCCACAGGCCGAGCAGGAGGATGCCCGAGAAGAGGCTCAGCGTCACCGGGTTGCGCTTGGGCGCGATCCCCATGAGCCCCACCCAGGGGATGAACCAGACGAGCAGGAGCATCGCGATCACCACCGCGGGGTAGTGCTGCCCCCGGTGCAGCAGGTAGGGCCAGTCCTCCGCCAGCTTGCCGTACCAGATCACGATGAACTGCGACCACGTCAGGTACGCCCAGAAGGTGGCGAACGCGAACGTCATCTTGCCCTGGTCGTGGCGGTGGCTTGGCGTCCAGTAGCGCTCGAGACCCAGCCAGCGCGGGACCCACGCCACCAGGATGCCCGTCGCGGCGATCCCCGAGAGGAAGGCGCTCATGAAGATCCAGGCGCCGAAGAGCGTGCTGTACCAGTGCGGATCGAGCGACATCAGGTAGTCCCAGGCGAGAAGGCTGTACGTGACCGCGAAGACGAGGGCGAGGATCGGCGCCAGCAGCGTGCGGCGGGCGTCGGAGCGCTCGGCCTCCTCGACATCGCCCCGCCAGCCGGCGCTCAGCCGGTCGTACACGTCGCGCCTGCGGCCCTGCACGGAGTCGCGCAGCCGGCCCACCTCCGGGCGCAGCGAGTGGTAGACGAAGCACAGGCTGAGGCCGAAGAGCAGCAGCATCCCGACAACGCCGCGGATCGTGAAGAAGCCGGGGTTCAGGTACGCCTGCTTCGCCTCCACCGGGTGCTCGACCCAGGGCCACAGCTGATCCATCACGCCGTACAGCGGGAGCGAGAGCAAAAAGGCGACGGGCAGGAACAGCACGAACGACTCGGCCAGCCGCCGCACGGGCCGCCCCCACTTCGCCTTGGCCACGGTCATGGCCACGGTGTACATCACCGCGCCCTGAGCGATGCCCGTGAAGAGCATCAGGTTCTGCAGGTAGATGCGCCACGGATGCGGATCGTCGCCCGACGCCACGCGCACGGCGAACCAGCCGAACCCGACGATCGCCAGCATGCCGAAGAGCGGCAGAAGCCATCCCGGCGGCTGGCGCTCGCCCGCCGCAAGGATCTCGGCGCGCGCCTCCTCGGGCGTCAGGGGCTGGACTGCAGAGCCCGCAGGTAGTGTATGAGCTGCCATCGCTCCTCGGGTGGGATGCGGTTGTAGCTGGGCATGTTCCCGCGGCCGTTGGTAATCAGGGCGTAGATGTAGCCGTCGCTGAAGCCTCGCGATGCGCCCTTCAGCGTCGGCGGGCGCACGAACTTGGGCACGACCGGCCCGTCCCCCGCCCCCCTGGCGCCGTGGCAGACGAGGCAGTTGATCTCGTAGAGACGCTTTCCCCGCGCGCGCACCTCGGCGGTGGGGGGGACCGGGTTCGGCAACGTGTTCGCCGCCTCGTACGTGATCGCGGGCGGCAGCGCGTATCCGACTGGGACGGTCCCCGCCACGGCGGGCCGCGGCTCGCTCTCGTACGGCCGTACGCTCGGCTGGTCCGCCATGTTGGTGAACCAGGGGCAGCCCCAGCCGGCGAACAGGACCAGCCAGGCGGAGGCGATCGCGACGAGGGCGCGGACGCGACTCATCCCGTCTGCACCTCCCGGACCTCCAGCGCGTGGCTGCGCTCCAGCACGCCGCGCGCGTTGGCGAGCTCGGTGGTGGGGACGAACACCCCGAAGCGATCGCTCGTGAACTCGGGCCTGTACTCCACCCGCCCCCGGGCCCGCGGGAGCCGCCCGTTCACCAGCACGCCAACGAAGGTCGAGAGGCCACCGACCAGTACCATCAGCTCGAACATGATGATGACGTAGGGAGGAAACGCGACCGGCGGCCTGCCGGCGACGACCAGTGGCAGCGGGTACGCGACGGCGGTGTAGGTCGTGATCAGGAGCGCGCAGGCCACGCCGGCGAGCCCACCGAACAGCGTGAAGAGCCGGACCGGGCTGGGCTTGCCGCCGAGCTCCTCGAGGATCTCGTGCGGTGGCAGCGGCGAATACGTCGTGAGCCGCTCGAAGCCGGCACGTCGCAGCGCGTTCACGGCGTGGGCGGCGGTCTCCTCCTCCCCGAACAGGGCGAGCAGCCCGGACTCCGGAGGCGGTCCGGGCGGCGGTCCCGGCGGCGGTCCCGGGCGGGCAGCGGGCGCAGGACCGGACCCGCGGCTCTCCCCAGCCGCGAAGCTGGAG
>JACCXV010000314.1 GCA_013696835.1 Gemmatimonadota bacterium
GCCAGCGCCTTCCCGAACCGTTTCGAACGCGAGGGGCCGAACTCCACCGTCACCAGCCGCTCCATCCAGACGACCCTAACAGCGCAGGATCTGCTCGATGGCTGGCCGTGTCGCTCTTTGTTGGAAGGGCGACAGGGAGTTAGGCGCGGCGGCGCCCAAGTCGGCGACCCCCGCCGGTGCGCCGATTCCCGGATCGTGGCGGTACGGGAGGGCGACTCCGACTGGCGCGGCCGTCGCGTGCGAACGGTAGAAGTCGCTGCGCGGGGCTACCAGTTGAATCCACCGGTGGGGCGGAGGAGCCTGCCGGGGCGGGAGGGTTGCCGATCCGGCTTGGAGACGGGGTCGCGCTGCTGCTCGAAGGGGGAGCGCAGTTCGGGCCGGCGTGCTTGTTCGGCGGCCCACAGGTCTGGGTTCTGGCGCCGGTAGCGTCGGGCCGCGTTCCGGTTGAGGCGGGTGCGCTCCTTGGTGGCGTCGCGGGCGGCCTGGCGCTCGGCTCGCTCCCGGGCGCGCTCGATCATGGTCTGGAATCGCTTCAGCTTCAACCAGTTTCGGATCGTGCGATCGGTGACACCGCAGGCGTCGGCGACGGCCGCTTGGGTCATGCCCGCGCCGAGCATGCCTGCGGCCTCGCGCTGGCGATCTCGGCGCAGACGCCGTCTCTTTGGGCAGTGGCCGCAGGCGCAATCGCGGACCTACTATCGTTCACTATAAAGACAACGCGGCGGTCTCCGGGATGTCGCCCAATGTCGGGTTTCAGCTGCAGGCCGAGCTCGAGGCGCGGCCTGGGCGGCTCCCCCGGCGAGGTCAGGAGAGACTCCGGAGCACGTGCCAACGATAACCTTCCAGCAGGCTGCCTCCGGTCGAGGGCGCCGCGCCCCCTGCTACCGTGGCCACAGGCGAGCCGCACCTTCTCCTCGTCGTGACCCTCTATGTGGACCGACGATCGGAGGCGCCGAACATGCAGGTGCGGTCAACGATCGTTGCCATTGACTGAACCATGCGCTGGCATAAGGCACCCCGCCACAAGCTCCTCCCGCTGACGGATGTGCGAGGGGTGACGGGCCTCGATCCGGACGAGATCCTGTGTCGGCCCGATACGCAGCGACTCGTGCGCATCGACGGCAATGGGACTCGCGAGGAGCTCATCCGGATCCCGATCGAACTTCTCCGCACCCAGCCCAACGACACTGAGCCTTCTGGGCTGCAGAAGGGACCGTGATTGACATACGCATCTCCGGTTGTTGCGTTCATCTCTCGCGTGAAGAGGGCTGGCAGCTGCGAAGGTGGCTCGGCGAGCGCGCGCCCTTCGTGCGGAATCAGCTCATGGTGATCCAACACGGCGGTGGTGGAGCCGTAACGCTGTCAACGCCGGAAGAGCGCCGGGAGGTTCTCGACGCGCTCTCCACCGGCGGCCACAGCAGGAATACCCTGACCGGCGGCCTCCGCTCCCTCGAGGCGGCGCTTGCTGACCTCGACAATCGGAGCCCGAGACCCTAGGTCACGGGACTCCAATCCGTTCGCCCGTGTGGGAGCGTAAATCTGGTTCTGCCTGCAAGCGGACTGATCTAGGGGGTTTCCTTTTCGCACCCGCGAGAACGTCCTCCGCTTGATCGACCCGGCGATCCTCGAGCGAGCCCTCCAGAACGACGCCGCTCGAGCAGTCGCCGCCGACTCCACCGACTAGTGCGGTCTCTCAAAACGTTTGACCGGAAACTCACACGGGCCGCCCCTCGGCAACACCTGGCAGCCATGCGGCATTCGCTCTGCGGGCGACGTGAGGGGTTTCGGGTGCAACGTTACGAAATGTCGCACTAGGTCAGGCGCCGGAGATCCTCTCCCCGTCCGCCCGCACGAGCAAGCGGAGCAACCCCGCCGCCCGCATCGGCGCCGGGACTCCCTCCCGGACGGCACCGCCCGGCCTGTCGCGAAATGCGGGAAGGACGACGCGTGCGCGATACGCGGGCGACAGCCCATTCCGGCCAAAACGGACCAGCCGAATGGGCTAGCCAGCATCCGCTCAACCCGTACAGCTACTGGCCTCGAACCGCCCAGACGGCCCAACAGCCCAATCCGATACTGGTCGACAAGATCGGGCCTCGTGCCCGAATACGCGACCGGTTGGGTGAGTACGCCTAGCGGCGACTTCGTGAATCTCGCGGCCGTGTGAGAATCAGAGCGG
>JACCXV010000332.1 GCA_013696835.1 Gemmatimonadota bacterium
CGCCCAAAGGGCCCGGGCGCGGCCGAGCGGGCCGCCCCGGGCGCATCGTTGCGGAGGACCACGATGGATCACCTCGAGGAGAGAGCCATGCCACAGACGGTCCATCCTGACAACTCCGGGAGCGCGGGCGGGCTCTACGGCATGCTCATCATCCTGGTGATCCTGATCCTGGCCACCGTGCTGTACTTCAGCGGGGCATTCGACGGCGGCACTGCCGGAACGGCAACCGCCTCGGGTGGGGCGGCCAAGGACTCCGCTCGAGAACAGGCGGGCGCGGAGGACGGCGCGGGCGAGTAGCTTCTCCCGTTCATCGCCTCTTCCCCCACCCCCGAGGCGCCCGGCATGCGCATTCTCCTGTTCTTCCTGCTTCTCGTGCCGGTGAGCGTCTTCCTCGAACTCACCCACGCCGCCCCGCTGCTGGTCTTCACCGTGGCGGCCCTCGCGATCGTCCCGCTCTCGATGCTGCTGGGCAAGGGCACGGAGGAGATCGCGATCCATGCCGGGCCCACGATCGGGGGCTTCCTCAACGCCTCGCTGGGGAACCTGGCCGAGCTCATCATCACGATCCTCGCGCTGCGCGAGGGCCTGGTGGACGTCGCCAAGGCCTCGATCACGGGCTCCATCCTCGGCAATCTCCTGCTGATCCTGGGGGCGAGCGCCCTCGTGGGCGGATGGAAACGCGTGAAGCAGACGTTCAACCGCACGGCCGCCGGCGTCTACGCGTCGATGCTGGTGCTCGCCGTGGTGGGCCTCGGTATCCCCTCCGTGTTCGCGCTGACGCATCCCGAGCCAGCCGGAACGCCGATGAGGCTCAGCGTCCTCGTTGCGGTGCTCCTTCTCGGCATCTACTTCGCGCAGCTCTGGTTCTCGTTCCGCACCCACCGCTCCGTGATCGCGCCCGAGGCCGCCGAGGCGCACCCGCCGCAGTGGTCCCGGGGGAAGGCGCTGGGTGTGCTCATCGGGGCGGCGCTGCTCATCGGCCTGGAGAGCGAGATCCTCGTGGGCGTTATCGAGCCGACGGTCGAGGCCCTCGGGTGGTCCGAGGTCTTCCTGGGGCTGGTGATCATCCCGATCATCGGCAATGCGGCCGAGCATTCGACCGCCATCTGGGTGGCCGCCAAGAACCAGATGGACCTGGCGATGGGGATCGCCATCGGCTCCTCGACGCAGGTAGCGTTGCTCGTCGCTCCCGTTCTCGTGCTGCTGTCGCTCGCGATGGGCACGCCGATGGACCTGGTCTTCACGCCCTTCGAGATCGTCTCGCTCGCGATGGCGGTGGGGATCGTGACGGTGATCTCGCTGGACGGGGAGACGAACTGGCTGGAGGGGGCGCAGCTCCTGACGGTGTACGCGATTCTGGGAGTTGCGTTCTTCTATTACTAGACGGCTACTAGACGCCCCAAGCCTGGCCCCGGGCCACTGGACGGCCGGAAGCCGCGCCCCGGATCGGTAGAGGACCCGAAGGCCGGGCCTAGACCGTGAACCGCCCGTCCTTCGCGAAGACCTCTCCGTCGACGCGGATCTCCCCGCCCCTCCGCAGGTCGCAGACGAGATCCCAGTGCACGGCCGAGCGGTTGAGGCCGCCCGTCTCGGGGTAGCTGCGGCCGACCGCCAGGTGAACGGTGCCCCCGATCTTCTCGTCGAAGAGCGTGTTGCGGGTGAAGCGCGTGATGCCGTAGTTGGTGCCGATCCCGAGCTCGCCCAGGCGGCGCGCCCCCTCGTCGGTGTCCAGCATCCGCACCAGGTAATCCTCGTTCTTGGCCGCCGTCGCATCGACCACCCGTCCCGCGTCGAACGACAGCCGGATGTCCTCGATCTCGCGGCCTCCGGCCGAGGCGGGAAAGGCGAAGCGGACGTGCCCGCGCGCCGAGTCCTCCACCGGACCCGTGAAGATCTCGCCATCGGGAAAGTTGCTGTCGCCGTAGGCCGGGATGAACGTGCGGCCCTCGATCGAGAGCGTCAGGTCCGTGTCGGGACCGAGGAGGCGCAGCTCGCGGCGCGGTGCCAGCCAGCCGATGAGCCGCTCCTGGACCTCCCGTTGCTCCTTCCACGCCACCACGGGATCGGGCTCGTTCACGCGGCAGGCGGTGAACAGGAAGTCCTCGTACTCCCGCAGCGACATCTCCGCGTCCTGCGCGTACGCCTCGGTGGGGAACTGCGTGATGCACCACTTGAGCTCGCGGCGTGCCGCGCGCTCTAGAAAGCGGGAGGTGAGCGGCTCGCGCGCCGCCTGGAACATCACGATGCGCGCGGGATCGATCGTGCTCAGGGCGCGCGTGTTGGCATCCGCGCCGATGCGCAGGAACACGTCGAAGCTCTCGGTCACGAATTCCTCGAGGGGTGCGACGCGGGCGAGCTGGACGTCGGAGGCGTTGCGGAAGAACGCCTCGGGGAGGCCCGGCAGCCCGATCTTCGTTTCCACGTGCGCCCCCCGGCGCAGCGCCAGGCGGTAGACCTCGAGGACCAGGGATTCCGCGGCGGGCAGCGCCTGGATCAGCATGTTCTCGCCGGGCTGCACGTCGAGCGAGTACTCGACGAGAACGGCGGCCATTCGCTCCACGCGCGGGTCGAGCATGCGCTCCTTTGCCGGTTCTGGCCCGGGGGGGCCGGTCTTCGGATCGGGCCGCTGGCTAGCGGGCGGCCAGCCGCTCCTCGGCGACGCGCCGCCCCGCGTCGCCCGATTCGGCGAGAGCGGCTTGGGCGGCGGCGAGCCGCGCGACGGGAACGCGGAAGGGCGAGCAGCTCACGTAGTCGAGACCGGCCCGGTGGCAGAAGGCCACGGACGCTGGATCCCCGCCGTGCTCACCGCAAATTCCCACCTTGAGGTCGGGCCGCGCCGAGCGGCCGAGCTCGACGGCCATGCGGATCAGGCGGCCGACACCCGCCTCGTCGAGCACCGCGAAGGGATCCGCGGGATAGATGGCCTCGTCCAGATAGACCTGCAGGAACTTGCCGGAGTCGTCGCGGGAGAGGCCGAACACGGTCTGCGTGAGGTCGTTGGTCCCGAACGAGAAGAACTGTGCTTCGCGAGCGATCTCGTCGGCCGTCACGCAGGCGCGCGGCAGCTCGATCATGGTTCCGATCGTGTAGCCGAGCTCCGCCCCGCGCTCCGCGAGCACCTCGTCGATCACGCGCCGGATGACCGCGGCCTGAAGCGCGAGCTCGCGGGCCACGCCCACCAGGGGGACCATGACCTCCAGCGCCACCTCCACACCCTCGGCGGCGACGTCGCAGGCGGCTTCGCCCATCGCGCGGGCCTGCATCTCGGTGATCTCCGGGTAGGTGATCCCCAGCCGACACCCGCGGTGACCCAGCATGGGATTCGCCTCCGCCAGCCGCGCGATCGTGCTGCGCAGCTCAGAGGTCGAGACGCCCAGCCCGGCCGCCACGGGCGAGAGATCGTCCCCCTCGTGCGGCAGGAACTCGTGCAGGGGCGGATCGAGCAGACGGATGGTGACGGGCCGGCCGCCCATCGCGCGGAAGATGTCGGCAAAATCGCCCCGCTGAAGCGGCCGCAGCCCGTCGATGGCCGCCCGCCGGGCGCTGTTCGAAGCCGCGAAGATCATCCTGCGGACGAGCAGGATTCGCTCCTCGTCGAAGAACATGTGCTCGGTGCGGCACAGGCCGATCCCCTCCGCTCCGAACTCGATCGCCTGCCGCGCGTCGTGTGGCGTGTCGGCATTGGCGCGCACCCCGAGCCTGCGGAAGCGGTCGCACCATTCCATCACGGTGCGGAACTCCCCCTGGAGCTCCGAGGGGCGCGTCGCCACGCGGCCGAGGATCACACGCCCGGTAGAGCCATCGAGTGTGATCCAGTCTCCCTTTCGGACGGTCACCGCGCCCACGCTGAAGGCGCTGCCGTCGGGCAGGATGTCGATCTCCTTGCAGCCCGCCACGCAGCACTTGCCCATACCGCGGGCCACGACGGCGGCGTGGGAGGTGGTGCCGCCGCGCGCCGTCAGGATGGCCTGCGCGGCTGTCATCCCGTGGATGTCCTCGGGAGAGGTCTCGCGGCGCACCAGGACCACCTGCTCGCCGGCCTCGCCGAGCTCGGCTGCCTCGTCGGCTGTGAAAACGACCTGGCCCGACGCCGCGCCGGGGGAGGCGGCGAGGCCCGTCGCCAGCACCTCGAAACTGGCGCTCTCGTCGATCGATGGATGGAGCAGCGTCTGGAGCTGTCCGGGGTCGATGCGCCCCACCGCCGTGGCCTCGTCGATCAGTCCCTCCGCCACCATCTCGACGGCGGAGCGCACGGCGGCAGCGGCGCTCCTCTTGCCGGTGCGCGTCTGGAGCAGCCAGAGCCGCCCGCGCTCGACCGTGAACTCCAGGTCCTGGATGTCCCGATAGTGCCGCTCCAGCCGGTCGCAGACCTGAGCCAGCTCGCTGAAGGTCCCGGGCATCCGTTCCTCGAGCGAGGTCCCGTCCCCGTTGCGGCGGATCGGATGCGGCGTGCGGATCCCTGCCACCACGTCCTCGCCCTGGGCGTTCACGAGGTACTCGCCGTACAGCTCGCACACGCCGGTCGAGGGGTCTCGGGTGAACGCCACGCCCGTGGCGGAGTCCTCGCCGAGATTCCCGAACACCATGCCCTGCACGTTGACGGCGGTCCCGAGCGTGTCCGGGATCCCGCACTTCCGGCGGTAGTGCGTCGCCCGGCGGCTACCCCACGACGTGAAGACGGCGGCGATCGCGCCCCAGAGCTGGTCGTGGGGTTCCTGGGGGAACGTGCGACCCCCGCGCCGGATGATCTCCAGGAACTCGCGCACCAGCGCGCGCAGCGGCCCTTCGCCGAGCTGGGAGTCGTGCTCGACCCCGGCAGCCTCCTTGGCCGCCGCGAGCGGCCGCTCGAACCGGTCGTGGGGGATCCCGAGCACCACGTCCCCGTACATCTGCAGCAGCCGGCGATAGGCGTCGAGCGCGAAGCGCGGGTTGCCCGAGTCGCGCGCCAAACCCTCCACCGTGCGGTCGTTCAGCCCGAGGTTCAGGACCGTGTCCATCATGCCCGGCATCGACACGGCCGCGCCGGAGCGGACCGAGACCATCAGCGGCCGTTCCTCGTCCCCGAAGCGCCGGCCGAGCAGCTGCTCCATGCGCGCGAACGCTTCGTCCACCTCGGGACGCAGCTCCGCGGGGTACTGCCCGCCGCTCTCCATGAAGACGGTGCAGACCTCGGTCGAGATCGTGAATCCCGGGGGCACCGGGATCCCCATGCCCGTCATCTCGGCGAGATTGGCGCCCTTCCCCCCGAGCCTGTCGCGCATCCCGCGGTCACCCTCCGCCTGTCCGGCTCCGAAGAAGTAGACCAGCTTGCTGCGCTCCGAGGCGGCCGTCACTCCACCGCCCCCAGCTCTCCCGCAGTGCGCTCGAAGACCAGCTTGTCGTCCATGTTGCCCTCCACCCGAACGGGGTAGTCGCCGGTGAAGCAGGCGTCGCAGAAGCGGGGCTCGCCGCCCACGGCGCGGTACATGCCCTCCCGCGAGAGGTAGCCGAGCGAGTCCAGGTCGAGGTAGGTGCGCAGCTCGTCGGTATCCATGTTGGCGGCGATAAGGTCCTCGCGCACTGGGATATCGACACCGTAGTAGCAGGGGTGCCGCAGGGGCGGCGAGCTGACGCGCAGGTGCACCTCGCGTGCGCCCGCCTCGCGGATCAGCCTCACCAGCGCCTTGCTGGTCGTGCCGCGCACGATCGAGTCGTCGACGACGACCACACGACGGTCGCGGATCACGCTCCGCACCGGGTTGTACTTGACCTTCACCCCGAAGTCGCGGATGGCCTGCGTCGGCTGGATGAACGTGCGGCCCACGTAGTGGTTGCGGATCAGCGCCAGCTCGAAGGGGAGGCCCGACTCCTCGGCGTAGCCCAGGGCCGCGGCGTTGGAGGAATCGGGGACCGAGAACACGCAGTCCGCCTCCACCGGATGCTCGCGCGCAAGCTCGCGTCCGAACCCCCGGCGCGCCTGGTCCGTGCTGATCCCGAAGAGGCGGGAGTCCGGCCGCGCGAAGTAGATCAGCTCGAAGATGCAGGCATGCTCCGGGTGAGGCTCTGCGATGCGCAACGACGTGAATCCCTCGCGCGTCACCTTCAGCAGCTCGCCGGGGTGGATCTCGCGTACGAGCTCCGCTCCGACGATGTCGAGGGCACAGGTCTCGGACGCGACGAAAGCTCCCTTGCCGTCGGGCCGCGTCCCGAGGCAGAGAGGCCGGAAGCCGTTCGGGTCGCGCGCGGCGTAGAGGGCATCCTCGGCGAGGATGAGCAGCGAGAACGCACCCTGCAGGCGCTGCAGCGAGGCGAGCACGCGTCCGTCGAGCGTGGGCTCGCGAGAGCGCGCGATGAGATGCACGACGACCTCGCTGTCGACCGTGGACTGGAAGATCGCGCCGCTCTGCTCCAGCTCGTCCCGCAGCTCGCGCGCGTTAACCAGGTTTCCGTTGTGCGAGATCGCAAGCGAGCCGCCCTTCAGGTTCGCGAGGATCGGCTGCGCGTTGACGAGGTTGGAGGAGCCTGTCGTCGAATAGCGGTTGTGGCCGATCGCGCACGCCCCCGGGAGGGAGGATAGCACGTCCTCGGTGAAGATGTCCGCCACGAGCCCCATCGCCTTGTGCACGTACGGCCGTCCACCGGCGAACGAGACGATGCCGCTCGACTCCTGCCCGCGGTGCTGCAGCGCGTACAGCCCCAGATACGTGAGTTCGGCCGCGTCCGGCGTGCCGAGCGCGCCCATGATGGCGCATTCGTGGCGCGGGCCGCTCATCGCGGTTCCGAGCCGGTTTCCGGCACGCCCATCGCGCGCTCCATCAGACGCGGGATCGCACCCTCCCAGAGTTCGAGCAGGTCGTCCACGGCGACGTCCACGAGGTCGCCGATTCGGAAGCGCCCGTGGCGTGCCCCCACCTCTCCCAGCCGCCGTGCCGTAACGCCGGCGGCATGCGCCAGCCGCAGGATCTCGCCGGCGGCCGGGGCCTCGCAGCTCACGACCACGCGCGAGGCGGCCTCGGCGAAGAGCGCGGCACGCACGCTCCCGGGATCGTGACCGGGACTCCACCTCGCCGCCGGCGCCCCCGCGTCCGGCCCGTCGAGATCGATCTCCACGCCGAACGGCCCGTCCGGCGCGAACGCGGACTCGGCCAGCGCGACGGCGAGGCCGCCCTCGGAGCAGTCGTGCGCCGAACGTACGCGGCCCGAGCGCACCAGGTCCAGCACCAGCGACTGGAGGCGCGCCTCCACCCCGAGATCGAGTGCTGGCGCGTCGCCGCGCACGACGTCGTGGATCACCTTCTCGTACTCGCTGCCGGCCGTGCCGCCCGCAGACGGTCCCAGGAGCACGATCGCGTCGCCGTCGGCCGCGAAGCGGCTGCCCGTGGTGGCCGCCAGCTCATCCACCTGCCCGAGCATGCCGATCGTGGGCGTGGGATACACCGGTCCGGCCGGGCTCTGATTGTAGAACGAGACGTTGCCGCTCACGACGGGGATCACCAGTGCGAGGCATGCCTCCCGAATCCCCTCGATCGCCTCGCGGAACTGGTAGTAGACGTCGGGCTGGTAGGGATTTCCGAAGTTCAGGCAGTCCGTGAGCG
>JACCXV010000349.1 GCA_013696835.1 Gemmatimonadota bacterium
GGGTCTTTCTCCCGTGAGCGGAAGCGCTCCTGGAGAGCGATGGTGATCACCGGGAGCGAGCAGCCCAACTCGACCGCTTCGACGACGGTCCAACGCCCCTCACCTGAGTCGGGCACGATCGCTGCGATGCCGTCGAGGTTCGGATTCTCCGTCAGCGCGCGGGCGGTCAGGTCGAGGAGCCACGAACGGACGACGCTCCCGTGCCGCCAGAGCTCCGCCACGCCCGCGAGGTCCAGGTCGAAGGGCGACGAGTGCAGCATCTCGAAGCCCTCGCCGTACGCCTGCAGCATCCCGTACTCGACGGCGTTGTGGACCATCTTCACGAAGTGCCCGGCGCCGCTCGCACCCACGTGGGCGAAGCCGTTCTCGGGAGCGAGGTCGCGGAAGACAGGGGTGAGCCGCTCCACGGCCTCCCGCGGCCCGCCGATCATGAGGCAGTATCCCTCCTCGAGACCCCAGATGCCGCCGCTCGTGCCTGCATCCACGAAGGCCACTCCGTGGGGCTCGAGTGCAGCCGCGCGCACCGGCGCCTGCGTGTAGCGCGAGTTCCCGCCGTCCACCAGGATGTCACCCGCTTGGAGGTGCGGCAGCAAGCCGGCGATCGTCTGATCGACGGGGTCGCCTTGCGGAACCATCATCCAGATGACGCGGGGCGCCTGGAGCATCGCCACGAGGCGTTCCAGGTCAGCTGCGCTGCGGCCGCCCTGTGCCTCCGCCTGCTCGCGCTGCGCCGGACCGGGGTCGAAGCCCACCACGTCGTGTCCGCGGCGCGCGAGACGCACGAGCATGTTCCCGCCCATCCGCCCGAGTCCGATCATGCCCAGTTGCATCGACTTCCTCCCGGCTCGATTGTTCGCCCTCCCGGTACGGACCGCGGCAAGGTAGGCGGCGCACTCCAGGACCGCCAAGGACGGAATGACCTGATATCGCCCGTCCCCGTTCCCCAGTCGTACGATCTCTCCGAAACCCCCATTCCGCGACCGGCGCGAGGGACCGGTGACCCTTACTAACGCGCATCTCGCGGAGCTGCTCGCCCTCGCCGCGGAGGACGCGGAGGGACATCGGCTGAAAGCGCTCCGCCGCGCCTCGCGTCTCGCGTTCCTCTGGCCTCTGGAAGCCGCCGATCTGCTCGCCGCGGGGCGCTCGCTCACCGACCTCGCGGGCATCGGCCCCTGGCTCGCGCGCGTGCTCCGCGCATGGTTCGAAGATCCTCCGTATATCCCCGATCCTCCCGCCCTCCGCCGCGACTTCCTCACGCTCGCCGAAGCGCGCCGGATCCTGGCCCAGGCACCAGACACGTACGGCGGCCTGCGCGGCGACCTGCAGATGCACTCCGACTGGAGCGACGGGTCCGGCACCATCCTCGAAATGGCTGCCGCGGGGGTGGAGCACGGCTATGGCTACGTGGGGATCACCGATCACTCCAAGGGCCTGAAGATCGCCGGCGGCATCGACGAGGCGGAGCTGCGCGAGCAGGAGCGCGAAGTCGAGCGCGTGAACCGGGAGCTGTCCGAGCGCGGACTCGGCCTGCGGGTGCTGCGCTCGCTCGAGATGAACTTGAGCCCGGAGGGAGCCAGTGACATGGAGCCTGCCGCGCTGGCGCGGCTGGACCTCGTCCTGGGCTCCTTCCACTCGCAGCTGCGCAAGACGGACGACCAGACCGGGCGCTACCTGGCTGCGCTGCGGAACCCCGACATCCAGGTGCTCGGCCACCCGCGGGGCCGCGTGTACGATTTCCGCCTCGGACTGAGCGCGGACTGGCGGCGCGTGTTCGGCACGGCCGCCGAGCTCGACAAGGCGGTCGAGATCGATGCCTTCCCCGACCGGCAGGACCTGAACGTGGAGCTCCTCGATGCGGCGCGCGAGGCTGAGGTGCGGATCTCGATCGGCACGGACGCGCATCACCCGTGGCAGCTGGGTCACGTCGACCTGGGCCTGGCCGCGGCGGTCCGTGCTGGAATCCCGCGAGACCGCATCCTGAACTTCATGGAGGCTGACGAACTCGTCGCGTGGGCGGAGCGCGTTCGGTCCCGGGGACGTGAACGCAGGATCACCGCGGCGGGCTCGGGAGACGGAACGGACCTGCGGGAGGGGATGGGAGACAGCGCGGGGCAGGCAAAGGAGGCGAAGGGGAAACGACGTGGAAGGAAACCGCGAAAAGCAGGGCAGGGAAATGGCGGAGGGGGTGGGATTTGAACCCACGGTAGGGGATTACCCTACACCGGTTTTCGAGACCGGCTCCTTAAGCCACTCGGACACCCCTCCGACACATCTCTGCGAGTCGGCGCACGCTGGTGGCGCCGCCAACATAACGGATTGCGCGGCCGTCTGCGTGCGCCCGGGGGCTGGCCGCGTCGGCACGAGAGGAGCCGGAAAACTCGTGGTGGCGAGCAGATGCTCGCTCCCTAGCTTTTCTCGTGCCCAGTCCTGTCGACTGGGACGGAGGAGCACTTCAACAAGGGGAAAAATAACGATGCGTAGGATAATGGCATTGCTGGCTATCGTTACCGTGCTGCTGATCGGATACGGCGGTCTGCCCGCGCAGGCGCAGGAGGCCGAGGGTGGAACGACGATCCAGACGGAGGAGGACGACGATTCGGGCAAGCTGGGACTGGCTGGTCTGCTGGGATTGCTCGGGCTGGCCGGACTCAAGCGTCGCGATCGTGACGACCACGTGACTCGAACGCGGACCGACGTGAACCGCTAGGTTTGCCGGGCGGGGGTGCCTCTAGTGTTGGCACCCCTTTCCATCGTTTGGAGGATCGGCGATGGCTCGGTTCAACGTCGGGGGCTGTGCTGTATCGGTCCCCATCCTGGCTTCCATCGTCGTGAGCCTCGTCCTCACCGTGGTGCTGAACCTGATGCTGAATTGTTGACCTCCCACCCCGGCGCGACGAGGCGCGCACTGAGCAGCATGCCATGACCTCGCGTGCGTGTCCCGATTTGACACGGCTCTGCGAAGCGGGTAATCTTCCCGATTCCCCAACCGCCCCGTTCCTTCAAAGGACCATTCCCCATCATGCCCGATCTGCCCCTGCTCGCCATCTCCTGGCCGGGAATCGCCTTCTGCATGATCGTCGCCGGGCTCCTCATCAACCTTTCAGTGACGCTCTTCCTGCACCGCGGGATGACCCACGGCGGCGTCACGTTCCACCCGCTGGTAGCCGTACCGATGCGCACTATCATCTGGGCCTGCACGGGGATGAAGACGAAGGAGTGGGTCGCCACGCATCGCAAGCACCACGCCTTCTCCGATCGCGAGGGCGACCCGCACAGCCCGCTGCAGGAGGGGCTGGCCGCGATCCTGCTCGGCAACGTCTTCTACTACCGGAAGGCGACCCGCGACACGGCCATGCTCGAGAAGTACGGCAAGGGAACGCCGAACGACTGGCTGGAGCGCAACGTCTACACGCGGCTCGGGGGCTTCGGCCTGCTCATCACGCTGGCGCTGTTCGTCCTGCTCTTCGGACCGGCAAAGGGAACGGTCGTGTGG
>JACCXV010000418.1 GCA_013696835.1 Gemmatimonadota bacterium
ATCCAGTCCGGCCGCCTCCGCAGAAGCTGCCCGAACCCCGCATCCCCGCGCAGGCGACTCACGTGTCCCCACACGGAGCGGTCCAGCACGACAGGATGCCCCGGGACGTGCGGCTCTTCGCGGTAGCGAGGGCGCACCGCCGCAGCAGCGCCCTCGCGCCACCTCTGCACGACTTCCGACAGCACCCGCGCCCGGACCCGGGGCTGGTCTCCCGGCACGATCACGGCGGCCGCGGGACGCGGGTGCAGCGCGTCGCCTTCGAGCCACGTGACCCCCAGCTCGAGTGAATGCGCGAGCCCGGCGGACGGCTGCCGGCTCTCGACCCAGTGCATGCCTGCGTCCCGCGCCATGGAGACGATGGCGGTGTCGCCCGCCCTCACGACCACCACTCCGCCTGCGATGGCACCGGACTCCCGCGCCTCCACCAGCACGCTCAGCACATGCTCCAGCAACGGACGCCCTTCGAGCATCGCCAGCAGCTTCGGGCCACCGTAGCGGATGCCCCTGCCGGCGGCCGGCAGGATAGCCCACACAGAGCCTTCGCGCATTGACTCGACGACCCTTGTAGAATATCGAACAGGCATGGAACCGACGCCCACCGAACCTATCGGGCCGCCGGGAGCCAGGGAAAGCCCCCGGTACCGCATCCACCACGTCGCGCGCCTCACCGGAGTTCACCCCAGCACCCTTCGGGCCTGGGAGCGGCGCTACGGACTGATCCAGCCGCAGCGCACGCCTGCCGGTCACCGGCTGTACTCGGAAGTGGAGATAGCGCGCGTCCGCACGGTGGCGAGGCTCGCCACGGAAGGCATTCCCTACGGGCACATCGCCGAGATCCTGGAGCGTGAAGGCCTCCCCGCCGCCGGTATGGCCGCCACCGTCGGCGCCGACCTGGTGCTGGCCCTGCGGGAGCGGACGGAGTCCGCGGCTCGGGGCTTCGACGGCGGCGGTCTCGAGAGCGCCTACACGCAGAGCCTCGGCACGTTCTGCTTCGAGGACACCTTCGAGCGCGTTTTCCTGCCGGTCCTCGCCGCACTCGGCGACCGCTGGCATGCCGGGGAAGACATCGTGGCCGAGGAGCACTTCCTGAGCGCCTTCATCCACCGCAAGCTCCAGACGCACGTCAACTCGCTTCCCGCGACCACCGGCCGCTTCCGGGTGGTGTGCGCGAGCGCGCCGGGCGAGGAGCACGAGCTGGGGCTGCTGTTCCTCGCGCTGAAGCTGGTGGGCCGCGGCGTGCCCGTCGTCTACCTGGGACGGTGCACGCCGGCGCCCTCGCTGATGCGGGCAGCGTTCGCCCGCGGGGTCGGAGCGGTCTGTCTGTCCACCACCTTGCGAGCCCCGGCCGGTGATCTCTCGGAGATCAAGGAGCTCGTCCAGCGCCTGCGGAGTCGTCCGGACGCACCGGCGGTGCTCGTCGGGGGGCAGGGGTCCGTCGCCTTGAACGGCAACGGCATCGGTGTCGCCGCCGTGTTCGGGACGGATGCTGAAGCAGGGCTGGCGCATGCTCTGTCGCTCGCCGGAGCCGTCTAGGATGAGCGCGCGGACGGCTGGCCGGGTGAGCGACAGCTTCGGCAGCCGGGGAGTGCTGCGCGTCGGGGACCGAGCGTACGACATGTACCGCCTGAAAAGCCTGACAGCCCGGGGCGTGGACCTCGAGCGCCTGCCCTACTCGCTGCGGATCCTGCTCGAGAACCTGATGCGGCACGAGGACGGGCGCGTCGTCACCGCCGACGACGTGCTCGCCCTGGCCGCCTGGGACCCCGCCGCCACGCCCAGTCGCGAGATAGCGTTCACACCCGCGAGGGTGCTCCTGCAGGACTTCACCGGAGTGCCCGCGGTCGTGGACCTGGCGGCCATGCGCGAGGCCATGGCCCGGCTGGGCGGGGATCCCACCCGGATCAACCCGCTGCAGCCGGTGGAGCTGGTCATCGACCACTCCGTCCAGGTGGACGCCTTCGGCAGCCCTGACGCGCTGCGCATCAACGGCGACATGGACTATCGCCGCAACGAGGAGCGCTACGCCTTCTTGCGCTGGGGCCAGCGCGCGTTCCGCAACTTCGAGGTGGTCCCCCCCGGCACGGGCATCGTACACCAGGTGAACCTCGAGTTCCTGGCGCGGGTCGTGTTCGCATCCGGCGCCGCGGGGGGCCCGCTGCCGGGGATGCCGCGGGCGGGCCGTGCACCGGCGAGCGCGTCCGCGGGAGGGGAGGAGCCCGCGCGACCGCTGAGCTATCCGGACACCCTGGTCGGAACGGATTCCCATACGACGATGGTCAACGGCCTCGGCGTCCTGGGCTGGGGTGTGGGGGGGATCGAGGCTGAGGCTGCCATGCTTGGCCAGCCGATCTCGATGCTCATCCCGCAGGTCGTGGGCTTCCGTTTGTCGGGGGAGCTGGTAGAGGGCGCTACCGCGACGGACCTCGTGCTCACCGTCACCGAGATGCTGCGGCGCAAGGGCGTCGTCGGGAAGCTGGTCGAGTTCTACGGTCCCGGCCTGGCCGGCCTTCCCATCGCGGACCGCTCCACGATCGCCAACATGGCGCCGGAGTACGGCGCCACCTGCGGCATCTTCCCCGTGGACGACGAGACGCTTCGCTACCTGCGATTCACGGGCCGCTCCGAGGAGCTGGTGCAGCTGGTCGAGGCATACATGAAGGAGCAGGGACTCTTCCACACGCCGAACGGTCGGGACGCCGACTACTCCGACACGGTGGACCTGGACCTCTCGACGGTCGAGCCCAGTTTGGCCGGCCCGCGCCGGCCGCAGGATCGCGTGCGCCTCGCCGCCGCCGGCAAGGCGTTCGAGG
>JACCXV010000007.1 GCA_013696835.1 Gemmatimonadota bacterium
GGGCAGCGCCTCGGCAAGCGGCGGATCCGGACGCACACGAACGCGGCTGCTGGCGATCCTCACCACGGTCGCGGTGGTCGCGGCGCTGAAGGTGAGCGAGGTGGTCACGCTGCCGCTGGCGCTCGGACTCTTCATGATCGCGGTCACCTGGCCGCTGCTCGTGGCGCTGGAGCGCCGGGTGCCCCGATGGCTGGCGGTCGTCTGCACCGTGCTTGCCGTCCTTCTTGCCGGCGCACTCGTCGCGGGCGCCTTCCTGGCCGCGGCGAACCGGATCAAGGACGTCGGCCCCGAGCTCCGGCCTCGTCTTCAGAGTCTGCAGCGCGATGTCGCCGGGTGGGCGGAAGCGCGCAACCTGCCGGTGCCGGGGAGCGGCACCGAGAGCCAAGGAGCGGAAGCGACCGGAGGGGGCGGGCAGGTCGCGGGAAAGCTCGCCGGCGTGATCTATTCGATGCTCGAGGTGCTGGGCCTCGCCTTCGCGTTCATGGTGCTCGGACTGCTCGAAGTGCGCGACTTCCAGGCGAAGGTCCGGGAGCGGCTCAGCAAGCGATTCGGCGAGCCACTGCTTCAGACGATGGGAGAGATCGCCTCCAAGGTCCGGCGCCACCTGGTTGCGCTGACGATCACGTGTGCGGTCAGCGGAGTGGCGACGGGCCTGTTCGCACTCGTGATGGGACTGGACCTGGCGCTGTTCTGGGCGCTGCTCGCTTTCATGCTCAATTACGTCCCCTCACTCGGGCCGTTGGTGGCGATCTTCCCGCCGACCCTGTTCGCCCTCCTGCAGTTCGACGGACTCGGTCGCCCGCTCGCCGTGTTCGCGGGCATGGGCGCCATCCAGTTCTTCATCGGCAACTTCGTGGACCCGAAGATCGAGGGCCGGGTGCTGTCCATGTCGCCGATGCTGGTGCTGTTCGCGATCGTCTTCTGGGGCTGGATCTGGGGTGTCTTCGGCGCGCTCATCGCGGTTCCGCTGACCGCGACGATCCTCATCGTATGCGATCAGTTCGAGAGCACCCGCTGGATCACTGCGCTGCTCAGCGCGGGGAGTGACTCCGAAGACGGTTGAAGACGATTGAAGACGGATTTCGAGGGACACCCGAGCGCGGAGCGAATGGCCCCCCGCCCGTCGCGGATCTCTAGTACTCCGGCGGTGCGTAGACGTTGATCGTGCGGAGCGGCTCGTCGCCGGTGTTCGAGATCTCGTGTCTCTCGCCGGCCTCGATCAGAACCAGCGAGCCCGGCTCCAGATCCACGTCGGTGCCTTCGATGGTCGCCTTTCCCTTTCCGGAGACGACGAACAGCCACTGGTCGGCTTCCTCGTGCCGATTGTCCGGTCCACCCTCCGATTTGCCCCGCTTCAGCACCATGATCGCCCCCTGCGAGCACTCGGTGCCGCCCAGGACCTTCCAGTCGTCGTCACGCTCAGTCGTGCGGATGTGCTTCATGGATCCTCCCGGAGAGCTTTCCTGTCACCTGGCCGCTCGATCGGTGAGCCCGACTCGCGATCGCCTGGATCATCGAGCCGAAGACCAGCGCGTGCAGCGGGTAGACCCCATACCAGTATGCGAGGCCCGAGAGCCCCGTCGGATCGAACACTGCGGTCTGGCGCAGAACCGACCCTCCTTCCGTCTCCTCCACCTCGAAGTCCAGCCAGGCCCGGCCCGGCAGCTTCATCTCGGCCACGAGCCGCAGCCGCCGCGGGCGTTCGACGCTCTCCACGCGCCAGAAATCCAGCGCGTCGCCCGGTCGCAGCGGACGGCCGGTCGGCCTGCCTCGGCGCATTCCCACACCGCCGACCAGGAGGTCGAGCGCCCCTCGAAGCCGCCAGAGGAAGCTCCACGCAAGCCAGCCCGTGCGCCCCCCCAACGCCTCGACCACGCGAAAGGTCTCGGCCGGGGAAGCGCCGACGCGAACCTGCCGCGAGTCGACCAGCCTGTTCCCCACGCGGACGCCGCCGAACGGCCCTCCATCGAGCGCCCCAACGGCGGGGTTCCCCCCCGCGGAAAGCGAGTCCCACCAGCTCGTCTCGGCAAACTCACGCTCCTCGTTCCGCAGCGCCGCCCGGATCGCCTGAGAGGCGCCGCGCGGAGTGACCCGGAAGAGATCGCGGGCGAGCGAGTTCGTCACCAGCGAGGGCGTTCGGATGCTGTCGATGAGCTTGCGGCCCACGCGCGCGTAGACCGGCGTCACCAGACCCAGCCACAGACTGCTGAGCCGCGGCGTCAGCACCGGCACCGGGACCATCAGACGCGACAGGCCGCGCTGGCGGGCGTACTCCGCGATCAGGTCGCGATAGGAGAGGCGGTCGGCTCCCCCGATCTCGACGACGAGACTTTCCGGCAGCTCCAGGTGGAGGGACTGGACGAGGTACTCGACAAGATCCTGGATCGCGATCGGTTGAGCCTGCACGGACACCCAGCGTGGCATGACCATCACCGGCAGCCGCTCCGCGAGGGCACGGATGATCTCGAACGAAACGCTGCCCGAGCCGATCACGATGGAGGCGCGCAGCTCGAGCGTCGGCACACCGCTCTCACGCAGGATGCGCCCGACCGTCTGGCGGCTCCGGAGGTGCCGTGAGAGCTCCGGTCCCTCGGGCCCGAGCCCACCCAGGTAGACGATCCGCCGCACCCCGCACGCCCGCGCGGCGGCGGCGAAATTGCGGGCGCCCTCCGTTTCGCGCTGCTCGAAGTCCCGCGTGGTGCCGAGCGAATGAACGAGATAGAAAGCGGCCTCCGTGCCCTCGAGCGCCGCTCGCAGGGAGGCTTCGTCGAGCACGTCCGCCGCCAGGACCCTCGTCGTCCCAGTCACGCGGGAGGCCAGGTACCCGGGCCGCCGGACGAGGCACGTGACGGGATAGCCCCGTTCCTCGAGCACCCGCAGCAGCCGGCCTCCTATGTACCCCGTGGCCCCCGTCAGCGCGACGCGAGGCAGGGTCATCGGAGCGAGGAGGATGGGATGGAAAGCGTCGGGCCTCCGGTCGAGTCTACGTCGGGTCTCCGGTCGAGTCTACGTCGGGTCTCCGGTCGAGTCAGGAGTCGACGAGCTCTCCCGCCCTGCGCGTCGCCATGACGACGGCGTTGATCAGCGTTACCCGCAGCCCGCCCGCCTCCAGCTCGAGCAGGCCATCGATCGTACATCCCGCGGGGGTGGTCACCGCGTCCTTGAGCTGGGCGGGGTGCTGGCGGGTCTCGAGCACCATCGAGCCCGCCCCGACTACGGTCTGCGCCGCGAGCTGCGTCGCAAGGTCACGCGGCAGGCCCACCTTCACACCCGCCTCAGCCAGGGACTCGATCACGACGTAGATGTAGGCTGGCCCGGAAGCCGACAATCCCGTCACGGCGTCCATGTGCTTCTCGTCCACGACCACGGTGCGCCCGACGGCGTCGAAGATGAACGTGGCCAGGTCCATGTGCTCGTGGGTGGCGTGCCGTCCGGCCGAAATCGCCGTCATGCCCTTCTTCAGCAGGCAGGGCGTGTTCGGCATGGCGCGGACCACGGGCACGGCCGCAGGGATGAGAGCTTCGATGAAGGAGGTGCTGACCGACGCGGCAACGGAGATGAGCAGCTGGTGCGGCTGCAGCACGCCTGCGATCTCGGCGAGGACGACGGGCACGGTTCGGGGCTTCACGCTCAGGAGCACGATGTCGGCAGCCTCCGCTGCCATGACGTTGGACAGCGTCCCGCCGATTCCGAGCCGCGCGCGCACGTCCTCCACCCGCTCGGCATGGCCGGCGGTGGCGGTCACGTTGCCGGGGAGGACGACGCCCGACTCGAGGAGGCCAGAGATCAGAGTCTCCCCGATCCTGCCGGTGCCGAGCACCGCGAGCTTGAGGTCCTTCAGCATCGCGAAGTCAGTCTGCCCCTCCTCGTGGGGAGTTCGATTCAGCGGGTGAGCGCCGGGGGAGCTAGCCGCGAGTACGTTGCATCAGCAACATATCGACTCCACGGGCACTCCAGGCCCCTCACATGCGAGAGTTTTCCAGCCGGTGATCGTCGATCTCAATCTGCACGTTCAACCCGGCGCCAGGCGAACCGAGGTGGCCGGGCGTCACGGGGACGCGATCAAGGTGCGCGGCGCCGGCTCGCGGCGGAAGCTCGTGCGCGTCGAGACCCACGACCGGCAATCGCTCGAAGCTCTGCTGCTCGGTTCATACTCCGCTGACCCCGCTCCACCAGTTCGCCAACGCCCCTCGCGCTAGGCGGTCAGCGAGCGCCAGGCGCGGTGATACTTCGTGAGACGATTCGCGTCACGCTCGGATACGGTCCCGATGCGCCGCACGTCCATGTTGTCCTCCAGATCGGCGATCTTCACGCGCCTCGCCACCGGGTTCGTCGCCGCTCGGTCGACGAACGCCTCATAGGACTCCTCGGGCCGGCGCGTCAGGGCGTCGACCGCGGTGAGGACCTCCTCGACGAAGCCACGCTCGCGCAGGCGCTCGATGGTCCACTCTGTGTCCTCGACCACGTCGTGGAGCATGGCCACCACCTTCTCCGTCTCGGTCTGCATGCTCCCCATGATGCGCAGGGGATGCAGGATGTAAGGAGCGCCGGCCTTGTCACGCTGGCCCCGATGGGCTTCAACCGCGAGTGCGATCGCCTCCTCGAGGGCCGACGGCACGGCGCTCACGAAAGGTCCTCCTTCCCGCGGCGGCGAACCTTGCCTTCGGGGGTTCGCGCCGAGCTCACCACGTACTCGCTGAAGAAGCGCTGCTTCCGCAGCATGGGCTCCATGATCGTGGCCACTTCGACGGTCTCCTCCTTCAGCTCGTGCAGCAGCGCGTGCAGCTCGGGGTCGTCGCCGGCATAGTCGGCGATCCGGTCCATGACGCCGGACACGAGGCTGCGCGCCCCCTCGAAGTCCCCCTTCCCGTTCCGCAGCATGGCCTCCTGGCGTGCGCGGCCGGCATAGAGCCGCGCCACCTGCCGGTCGATCGCGCGGTCACGAGGCTGAGCGTCGTTGAGCGCGTGGTCGGCGTATTCCCACGTGACGCTCCCCTCCCAGCCCTTCAGGACGCCCTCGCGATCGCTGAGTGTGAAGACCGCCGTCACGGGCTCGCCTGCCCTGGCACGGGGGAAGTTCAGCCGCAGCACCACGTCCAGCTCCTGCTCGGACACCAGGTCTCCCAGCGCGAGGCTCCAGGTGCCGTTGCGGCCGTGCTCACGCCCGGTGCTGAGGGGCTGGATGACCACGCCCGCGGGGGCCTTCACGTGCAGCTCCGCATCGCGCGCGACCACCTCGAGGATCTCGCCGAGCTCGCTCGTGATGAAGTCGCGGATCTGACGGTTGTGCTCGATGAAGTAGAAGTGCCCTCCGCCGGCCACGGCCATCGCCTGCAGCAGGGCTTCGTCGAAGTCCGCCCCGACCCCGAAGGTCGTGGTCGCCACTCCGCGCCGGCGCAGCTCCTGGGCATGGTGCTCCAGCTCCGCACGATCGGTGATTCCGACGTTGGCGAGCCCGTCGGTCAGGAGCAGGACGCGGCTCACGAACCGCTCGTCCTGGTTCGCCGCCACCTGCTCGGCCCCCGTGAGCCACCCCTCGGCCAGGTTCGTCGACCCGCGCGCGTCCACGCGCTTCAGCCGCTCCACCGCGTTGCGCTTGGCCTCCGCCGTCGCGGGCGTGCTTTCGACCACGACGTCGATCTGGTCGTCGTAGAAGACGATCGAGAAGCGGTCCTGCCCGTTGAGCCCCTGGAGCGCGTCGCGGATCGCCTCCTTGGCGAGCCGGATCTTCTCGCCTCCCATCGAGCCGGAGCGATCCAGCACGAAGGAGACGTTGACGGGGGCGCGCTCACGGCGGGCGACGCTCTTTGGCGCGACGATCCGGATGGCGACGTAGCGGTTGCTGCGACCGCCCGCGCGGATGAGTCGCCGATCGGTGCCGACTTCGAAGTTCATGCTTCCTCCTCTGCCAGGAGCTGCCTGGCGATTTCGATGATCCGGGTCACGGATCGGTTGTGCTCCCGCGTCAGCGGACGCCGGACGTGGAGCTCGACTTCGGGCGAGAGTGAGATCCGCTCCCATTGAGAGCGGTCGAGCGGCGCGGCGGTGGCCGAAGCTTCCGGCCTCGCGACTTCGGAACTCGGTGCTTGAAGCACGCTGGAGCCCGCAGAGTGACGCACGTCTCCCACGCGCATCTCCGGCGCGTTCAGTACCGGCGCCGCCAGCGCCGAAGCCCGGATCGTCGGCGCCTCGAGGGTTGGCGAAGGTTCGGACAGATTCAGCGTCCCCCCCTTTCGCGCCTTGAGCATCCTGACGTACTCGAGGGCCGAGTCCGGCGGTGGCTGCGAGGGACGCTTGATGATCTCCCTGACCTCGTGATCGCTCAGCGCGCTCAAGCGGGTGCGGATCTCGGCCAGCGGGAGATGCCCGCGCTGGAGCTTGCGAATCAGCCTCAGACGGTTCAGATGCCCGTCGTCGTAGTGCGCCCCTGGCCCGCTCGCGCCCGGTGCGGGCAACAGCCCCTGCTGGACGTAGTAGCGAACCGTGCGGGGCGTGACGGCGGCCAGGTCGCAGAGATCGCCTAGGGAGTAGATCTTCTGTTCCACGGCTCGATAGTAACAGCGTTACGTTATACTGTCAAGTCTTGGGTTTAGAGTGGAGGATAGCCTTGCGTGCTCGACAGATAGGCTGCTAGCCTAGACGAGTCAGCGCGGATACCGTGAGCTCCGCTGCTGCAGCAAAACGCTACATGGGTGAGGGAGGGGTGCGCCGATGAGGATGAGAATGGGGAGGGGGTGGTGGTTTCTGGCCATCACGTCTTTCGGGATTGGAGCGGCACTCGCGGCGAAGACGGATCAGGGAGCGAGAGCCGAAGCGGCAACCAGCGGGCAGGGTGGCACGACCGAGGCTGGCTTCGCGGGTGAAGGGGCGAGCGCAGCGGGTGATCCGATGCGGTCCTCGCTCATCGAAGGGGTAGGCACGTCAGAGGCGGCACGGCTCATCTCTGAGAGTGCGCACGTGAAGCAAGGCGACATCGTGGTGATTCAGGGCGGCTCGAGCGACGTGGAGCTTCTGCAGGATCTGGCAGCGGACGCGCGAGAGATGGGCGGCTCCCCGCTGGTACTGCTCTCCACGGTCAACGTCGAGCAACAGCCTCCCGTCAGGACGTCCGCGGACTTCGCAGCGCAGGAGGGCAAGGCCGGTCTCGTGCTCGCCGGCTTGATGGATGTCTACATCGCCGTCGCGCCGGGTGAGGACGTCGCCCCCGGGGAGGGTGAACCCTCGGGTGCAGGCCAGGCGCTGGGAGAAGCAAGCATGCACGAGGCGGCGGTCGCGGCCATGCTCCAGGCCGCACGGGACCGCGGAGTCCGCACCGTGGTCGTGAGGAACGGAGAGGTGGAGGTGGACGGCACGCTCGTGACGAAGGCGGTCAGCTAGGGACGCAGTCTCCGCGCACCTCTCTTGACGAGCGACCAGATCAAAAAGACGACGGCGACGATCAGGATCAGGTGCACGAGGCCGCTCACCACCTTGAACACCAGGAACGCGACGAGCCAGAGGGCGAGCAGGATCCCGCCGATCCATGCCAGGGCGCCCATTTTCATGTTACGTCCCTCACTGGGGTGACCGGCCGGAGACGTCCTCACCCGCGACCGTCTTCATCAGGGTTCCCGCTTCCAGTCTGTCGCCGGGCCGCACCTGGTTGATCACCGCGAGCATGTCCCGGGATAGGTCCGCCGGATAACGCGCCGCGAACTGCTCGACCGTCATCGCACTCGGAAGCTTGACGATCTCGAGACGCTGCGGCTGGATCGCCAGGATCCGCTGATCGGTGAGGCGGTCGAAGCTCGCGATCGCCGCTCCGATCTCGCGCTGATACCCGCCCCACAGCTGACCCGCCGTATAGCCTAGCAGCTGGTAGACGCGGCCCTCGTCCTCCACGAAAACCACCGCGCCCCGCAGGGTTCCCTGCTGCGTGCGCGCCTCGAACTCGGCCGACGCCGCCGACAAGCCGTTCAGGTCTCCGCGCCTGAACGCGCTCGTACGCAGCCCCTGCTGACTGGCGAAGGTGCGAGCGGCGGCCTCGGCCGAGCCTCCCTTCGCCAGTGCAAGGCCAACGATGGCATCCTGCCGCGGGCTCACGGCGAGGACCTGCTGCTTCTGGTTCGCGGTCTTCCACCCCCGAGGGAACTCGAGCTGGAAACGCAGGTCGGGGTGGTAGAAGACGTTCGCCCGGAAGAAGCCTTCGCGCGGATTCAGCCCGAACACGACGCCGTCGATCTCGCGCAGGTGGCGATCGCGGTCGACGCGGGTGCCCTCGAAGCTGCTGCGGGTCGAATCGATCTTCGCCGCGATCAGCGCCCGCCGGTTCTCCGGGCTGGGATGCGACGCGAGCCAGTCCGGCACCCGGCTCGCCTGCTGGAGCTGGCTCACGCGCTCGAGCAGGGTGAAGACGTCCGTCATCGGTCGCGGGTCGTACCCGCCGCGGATCGCGTACCGCAGCCCGAGGTCGTCCGCCTGACGCTCGTCGTCACGGCTGTACTTCAGGAACAGGAGCCCCAGCCCGGCGTTCGCCAGGTCACCGAAGCGCGCGATGTCCGACGACAGGATCGATCCCACCCCGAGCCCCACGTTTGCGAGCTGCGCCTTGCTGATGCGCTCGACGGAGTGGCGCGCCGTCACGTGCCCGATCTCGTGACCGAGGACGGCCGCGAGCTCGGCTTCCGAATCGAGGTGCGCCAGTATCCCGCGTGTCACGTAGATGAAGCCGCCGGGGAGGGCGAACGCGTTGACCGCGGGATCGTCCACGACCCCGAAGGTCCACGGCAGCTCCGGCCGCTCCGAGCGCGCGGCGAGGCTGTCCCCCACGCGCGCGACGTAGGCCTGCAGCCCGGGATCGTCGTACAGGCCGATGCTGGCCGCCACCTCCTGCGAGGCCTGGCGGCCCATCGCGATCTCCTGCTGGGTGCCCACGAGGGAGAGCTGCTTCTCGCCTGTCGCGGGGTTGGTGGCGCAGCCTGTCAAGGGCCCTGCTGCGGACGCCGCGAGGGTGGCGCAGACGAGAAGGATCTTCACCAACGGGCGGAGGCGCCGGACGGACCCGGCGAGGATCCGCGGAAGCGGCGTGAGGACTCGTGATCGTGATGCCATGTCGGGCCCCCATGCTTGTGGTCTCACGTAGCCTCGCCTCCCATTCAACCTGACGCGGAAAACGCGCTCAATGCGATCGCCGTTTCCGGGAAATCGTCCAGAATCTGTCGATCGGAGGTGACCAGCGGCAGTCCCAATTGGTGGGCGCTCGCAATGAACTCGCAATCGTACGCGGAGCAGCGCGACTGCGCCGCGAGCTGCAGCACAGCCTCCGAACTTGGCTGGAACTCGCAGCCATGGACGGTGGATTCGGCGAGACGCAACGCTTCGAGCGCTTGCATCAGGTCGAGATCTCTCCGGCGCACGTACCCCGCCAGCACGTTGCAGAACTCGCTCCTCCACAGCGTGGGCGCGGCCCACGCGGGATCCCGTCGAAATGCGAGTCGCGCCAGGCCCGTGTGCTCACCCTCGAGCACCAGGTAGGCGATGACGTTCGTATCGACGACGATCACCCGACCTCAGGGCCGTCCGCGATCACGCGCCTCCCGGAGCGCCCCATCCGTCAGGGACCTGATCTTCAGACCCCGACGGAAAGCGTCGATTCGCTGGAGCAGAGTATCTACATCCTCATCCCCGCGGTTGCCGAGCGCGCGCTCGAGGCAGACCAGAGCCTCCTTGTTGATGCTTCGGCGATGAGCCGCTGCACTCTGCCTGAGGAGAGCGTAGAGGTCATCGGGAATGTTCTTCAACGTGAAGGAGGGCATGCGTTAGGCTGAGTTTCTGCAGCATCGCCGGCGGCACTTGCGAGGGTGAGGTTCCAAAATGTAACCATTATGGAACCTAGTGGCTTAAGACGCTAGCAATGCTCGCGCCGACCAGCGTACGGGCTGCCCAGAGGCGCTCGCCATCTGCTCTTCGCTCAATGTCCCGCGCCGAAGATCGCCTTCTCCAAACGAGTGTCTGCCGTCAGGAGCTGCAGATCGGGGATCCTCCGCCGTGCCAGCAGGTAGGTGGCGAGATGCAGGGCATCCAGCGTGCGCAGGGGACGCCCCGGCGCCACATGCTGGGCTTCCTCACAGACGGCGAGGCTGAGCTCCCACAGCTCACATCTCGCCCAGAGGGACTCGATCTCCCGCGTCGCATCGGCGATTTCACGCTCGGAGCGTCCCATGCTTCGCAACCGTAGCAACGCTCGGGCGGACTCAACGAGTGAGAGACGGGAGGTGACGAGAGCGGCCGCGGAACGCATTCGCGCCTCGAGCTCCGGGCTGGTGCCCGACTCGAGAAGCGAGCGAAGCACCGCCGAGGTGTCCAGGTAGAGAGATTCGCCTTTCATCGCGCTACGCCGCGTTCGCCTCGCAGGTCATCGAGGAGCGCCATGGCCGTGCCCTCCGGAAGCCCGAGGCCGGCCGTCTTCCAGGTCCAGTCCTCCTTCGGCAGACTCGCGCGCGTGATCTCTCCGCTCTCGGCGAGGGCGTCGAGAAGATCCTCGATCTCCGGGTGGACCGCAGCCTGGCGCCGCGCGGGGCGAATCTCGGCCACTACCCGGTCCCGCTCCGTGACCAGGATCGTGTCACCGCCCTTGACGAGGCGGATGTACTCCGACAGGCGCGCCTTGAGCTGCTTGATGCCGACCGCTCTCATGGCTAGAAAGTAGTTACCAGTGGTTACAATAACAATTGGAATGCGAGCAGCTCCACGAGGCGGTGCCTGCCGGTGAGCTCCCGCGCGATGTCGTTCTGACAAGCAGAGCCATCGCCGAACCCGCGGCTGGGAAGGAAAGACCGCTCCTGACACACGTCCCGCGGGGAGACGAGCGCGTCCCTCGAGCGCATCGTGGCACACGCCGAGGACCTGCTGGTGGCCGCCTTTTACAGATACCGGAACTCGCCCGCGATCTTCGCCGCCGCATCCAGCTCCGCCCGCGCCGCCTCATGCGAGCCAGCTTCCCAACTGGTCAGCGCCCGATCGACGTGTCGCGACAGTCGAGGCGGAAGAGGCTGCTGGGATGGATGAGAGAGGGCTCGCGCGTGCTCGACAACATCGCTCAGGTTGCCGTCGGCGAGCGAGACCGCGATCAGCGGCCAGAGAGCCGTCCACTTGAACGGATAGATGAAACTGCTCTGTGACCACAGGTCGACAGCGGCTTCGGCTTCCCGTCGCGCCAGCCGGAGGTCGCCTCCGCGCAAGGCAAGCCAGCTGAAGTTGGCCCTCGCCATGGCCATGTACTCGAGCAGCTTGTGCCTGGTCGTGAAGGCCAGCGCTCGCTCGGCGGCCCGCCGCGCGCGATCCAGGTCTCCCCTCCTCCGATGGAGGACTACAGCATAGGTGAGGCAGCGCGACAGCAGCGTCACGTCGCCGCTCTTCTCCGCGATGGGCAATGCAACCGCGAACTCTCGCTCTGCGGCATCGATCTCGGAGCGGCTGAGAAATCCGAGGCCCAGCGAGAAGCGACACTCACCGACGAGGGGCGTGTCACCGGCTTCCTGGAATCGAGGGTTGTTGATGCCGGCAACGGCATAGCCGGGTTCCCAGTCTGCCAGCGTGTCGAAGACGAAGAGGTGCACGGGCGTCACGTGCGACTCGGTGGCTCGGACCGTGGCTCGACCGTGCCGTCTGCGGCTTCGGACCACGCCGTGAAACGCCGCTGCATCTCCTCTCTCGGAACCTCTTCCGTCTCGTGCCCGAGCAGCCATTCGTGTCCGAACGGATCGCGCACGCGGCATTGACGTTCGCCGTGGCCCTGATCGGCGGGTTCCATGACCATCGTGGCTCCCGCCTGCACGGCTCGGCGGGCCAGAACGTCCACGTCGTCGACATGCAGATGAAGGGTGCTCCCGGTGCCGCCGAACGCCAGGGGGCTCCGAATGCCGTAGTCAGGGTACTCGTCGACGATCATCAACGTCACCGGGCCCAGCTTTAGTTCCGCATGCCCGATCCGCCCATCCGGCTCGGACAGCCTGAACAGCTCCTCCGCGCCGAAGACCCGCTTGTAGAAGTCGATCGCCGCAGCCGCCCCTCGCACATGCAAATAGGGGTAGACCTCGCGGATCACGGGCAGCGAGTTCTTGGCTCTTTCAACCAGCACCATGGATCACCTCTTCGCGAACGTTACGACCCTTTTCGGCACCGGCTCGAAGAGGCTCACGACCCGGGAGTGATCATTCCGTGCCGAGGTGGCGGCGAACCATCTCGACGACCTCGCGTGCATGTACGACCGCTTCGTCTGCAGGAGCGTGTGAACACCCGGGCCGGGATGCTGTCCGGGAGCGAGTTCGGGTACCGGGTCGGGACGTAGAACCCATCCAGCACGCTCCAGCGGCTGCATCCCTCGGCGAAGGAGGGGTCCGCGCGCGAGGCCTCGGCGCACAGGCGTTCCACGGAGTGCCCGAGCACGACCTCCGCGCCTCCGGCGTAGAGAAAGGCCTTCAAGGCCTTCTCTGCCACCTGCTGTGCGAGGAAGCAGGCGAGATGATGGGCTCCCTGCTTAGCCAGGTGCTCAGCCCACCCGAGGTCGATTTCGGCCTGCTCGAGCCAGCGGCGACCCTCATCGAGCGGCGTCCCTCTCATAGATTACCTCGCCCTCGGCCAAGGCGCGGCGCGCCAATCCACTTTCAGGCATCGCCGCAAGCTCGGCAGGTGTGTAGACGAGCAAGTCGAGATCCACTCCGAGGCTGAGCTTCTGATGCAAACGCGCCGTGCGCATCACGAAGTCGAGCTGAGAGTCCATCTCCACCAGCACGTCGAGGTCTGTCGCCAGGTCCCGGCGACCCGCGGCATAGGACCCGAAGAGCACCACACGCCGTACCTCGGGCATGTCCGCCAGCACCCGACGAAGGCGTTCGACACCACGCTGCAGGGCCTCCGTGTAGGCCGTTCGTTCCTCGCCCATGTCGATCATGGAAAACTTCCTACCCTTGGCATGGCCAACTGAGCGCGCGAGGCATCGAGGTCGATGGCCTATATCAGCTTCAGGGTGGTGGCGGTCAATGCACCGGCAAGGCATGGCCCCCGCCTGAGCACCTTCAGGCGGGCTTTCCGAACCACTTCAGCGCCTGCCTCACGTCGCGGTTGCCGATCACGACCAGGTGTCCCACGGCGCGGCTCATCCCGATGTAGGCCAGCGACCGCTCGCGCGCCTTGCTGATCTCCTTCAGGATCACGACCGCGGCGTCGGCCTCGAGTCCCTTGAACCTGTGGATCGTCTCGGCCACGATTCCCTCCTCGCCCGGTCGCACCAGCCGGGTGCCGGCGAACTCCTTTCCGATCAGGCCGTCCACGAAAAGCCGCCGGTCGGACAGCACCACGATCTGCTCGCGCCGCAGTCCCTCCAGGTGCAACAGGCGGTGCAGCACGCCGCGCAGTTGATCCTCAACCTCCTCCGGAGTCGCCGCCTCGAGGAACTCGGGCTGCGGACCGCCCGCGCCGAGAGTGGACGGCCGCCGGTCCAGCACGGCCGAGACGCGGCGGGCAATCGGCAGCGTGTTGCGGCAGTTCACGCTCAGGTCGAAGGCGGGCTCGTCGAACGGCGGCTCCCAGTCCTCGCGGTAGATGGCCTGCTGAGCGTCCGCGAAGACGTAGAGCGGCCCCTTGTCCGGATCCTCGAGGAGAAGCTGGAGCGCCGTCCACCAGCCGGGCGCGAAGTCCTGACCCTCGTCCACCACGATGGCGTCGACCTTGAAGCCCAGCTTGTCGGCGGCCGTCATCAGGAGCGCCGGAAGCTCCTCGTCATACCAGCGGCTGCTTGGCACGTCCCCCGGTCGCACGTCCAGCCCAGCCCGCTCGGCTAGCGTGCGGCAGACACCGTGAAAGTGGGAGACGGTCATGCCCGCGTCTCCGGCGAACTCGGTGGCGAGGCGCTGCCCGAGAGGCTCGTTGAAGCACGTCAGCAGCACCCGGAAGCCGTCCTGCCGCAGCCGCCGCGCGCGCTCGACCGCGAGCACCGTCTTCCCCGTCCCCGCTTCCCCGTGGATGATGGCCCGCCGGTTCCGACGCAGGCTGTCCAGCACTCCCATCTGCTCTCCGGTCAGATCGCGCAGGCGCACCTTCGCGTCCGCCACCTGGTCCGCGATCAGCGGCCGGAAGCGGACCGTGGGGGCGAGCAGGTTCGTCAGCGCCGCGAGGTCGTCGCTGGAAACGCGGGCTCGCAGACGCCAGTGGTCGCTCACCCGCAGAAGCCGTGGTTCGATGCGCTCCAGGTCGCCCCTATCCAGGATGAGCTCGGCGGGCGCGACTGGGCCGAGGGAGCGCGGGTCCCTCAGATTGGGGAACGCCGCGCAATGGCCTGCGGGGATGGCGCCAAGCGCGGGTCGGGCGTTGCGCAGATATGACGTGAGGCTGTGCTTCGAGTCCGTGGCCTGGACGAACGGGTCCTTGATCGTGTGCCGCTGGCCCTCCCCGTCGGTGGAGAACCACTGGCCCGCCTGCACGTCGATCCCGCCTCCCTTCACCTCGAGGACTATCAGACCGTGCTCCGGATGCGCCAGCACGAAGTCCGCTTCCCCGTCGCCGGGGGCGCCCTTGCGAAGGGATTGCCAGGCGACGGAGTGGAAGACACGCCACGGGTCTGGAAGTCGTGCGAGGGAGGAGAAGACCCTGCGCTCGGCGGGAGAGCAGTCGGGCTTGGGCTGGCGGGGATGGAGATGGGCCATCGACCTGGGCTCGCTGATCCGAGGAGGATCGTACTGCCAGCAGACAAGCTCTGCTGGTCGCTCTCGCTACCTGCCGAGTACGAGCGCGATTCCGTCCAGGATGGCTTCCATCTGACGACGGCTGACGCGACCGACACGCTCGGCGAGCAGGTTCCTGTCGATCGTCACGATCTGGGACACGTTCGCCACCGAATCCTTCGGAAGACGAGTGCTGCGCGCCGTCAACAAGACGTTTCCTGGGGCTTCCGCCCAGTGCACGTTGCTGGTGAGCGGCACGCACACGACCGTGGCGATCCGGCTGCGGTTCAAGGCCTCTCCCTGCGCGACTACGACGGGGCGTCGAAAGCCAGGACCAGAGCCGGTGGGACTCGGCAAATCAGCCCAGAAGATGTCACCCTGCCCGATTACCACTCGCTTCGTGCTAGCACCCGGCGCGCGGAAGCCTCCACGAAGGGATCGGATTGAGGGTTGAGAGTCTCCAACACCCGGTCGTAGGCAGCTGTGAGGGCCTGGCTATCGTGACGCAGCAGGTACGCGGCCATCGCCTCAGCATAGAGCTGGCTGCGGGATTTCTGCAGCCGTCGCGCGAGACGTTCGGCTGCGTCATAAATCGCCTCGGGGACCGAGATGGCTGTTTTCATACCAGCAGTATAACTCGGGGACCTGTCCTTGAGAAGTCGGGCGAGGATCCTGGTTTTCGGCCCACCGACAGTGCTCTTTAATGAGTCGGCTCCGTTCCGCCTTCGCCGCGCGCCACGCTCCAGGCATCTGTGTCGAGCACCCCACTGTATTGCCGGTCAACACGGCACCCAAAACGAACAGACCTTCGCGCTGGCTGGTGAGCGTCGGGCGGGACCATGACTTCTGATCTGCGTGATCCTGTAGCGCGCTTTGACAAACAGCTCGATGGAGCCATTTTGGTGTAACAAAGGAGGAACATGGCGACACTTAATATCAAGAACATTCCCGACGCGCTCTACAAGGCTCTGCAATCTCGCGCCCGGAAACGGCGGCGCTCCGTGACCCAGGAGGCAATCCAGATCATCGCGGATGCGGTCGAACAATCGGAACCGCTTTCGATCATGGAACTGGAGGGTCTCGGAAAGGACGTTTGGGCCGGGATCGATCCAGCTTCCTACGTAGACCAAGAACGGCAGTCGTGGGACTAAGGCGATCGTGGGATTGATCGAGGATTTTGGGCGAGGTGCCGTCGCCCTGGACGCCGCGATCTTCATCTATTTCATCGAACAGCACCCTCGATTCCTGCCCCTCGTGCGCCCGATCTTCTCACAGATCGCCGAGGGTCGGCGGGAAGCGGTGACTTCCGGCGTCACGCTGCTCGAGACCCTGGTGGCACCCTACCGCGCAGGCAATGCACCGCTGGCCGACCGCTACGAGGAGCTCCTTACAAGGAGCCGGGGCCTCCGTCTCGTTGCCATCGACGGTGGTCAACTCAGAGCAGCGGCGCAGCTGCGGGCGGCGTATGCGCTCAAGACTCCGGACGCGCTTCAGCTTGCCGCCGCGTTGACGATGCGCTGCGGGGCATTCGTGACGAACGACCGCGCATTCCCTGTCAACGTGGGAGTTCGCGTCCTTCAGCTGAGTACGTATCTGTAGCGGGTCCGGAGCCCCCTCAGCAGTCCGCACCCGCGACTGATGTCTACATCAGATGCGAAGCGCGAGTGCACCTGAAGAGTTTGATCGCCCTGCACCAGAAGAGATGATCACCGAAGGAGGTAGGGTATGGCTTCAATCCTCGTGCACGTCACCCACGGGCCGGAGCATCCAACGCGTGCCGCCCTGGGATTTCTCGTTGCCAAGGCGGCCATCGACGAGGGGCACGAGGTCAGCCTCTTTCTGGCGGGCGACGCGGTGCAGCTCATTCGCGACTCGGTGCTCGACAGCCTCGTCGGTCTTGGAACCGGCAGGCTGCGCGAGCTGTTCGATGCGATCGCGGCACGCGGCAGGCGGAGGACGTTTCTATCTGTCGGGCATGTCAGGGAAGGCGCGGGGAGTGACGGACGCGGAACTGGCAGGGAAGCCGGCCGAGTTCGCGATGCCGAACGTGCTTGTTCGGCTGTCCCTTGAACACGATCGGATGTTCACGTACTGAGCGGAACGTTGGATCGACCGACAAGGGGGGAGCGACCGACAAAGGAATGATCCCGTGAAGTCCGACCGCTTCCTCGCGACCGTGCTGTTCACCGACATCGTCGGCTCGACGGAGAGGGCCGCCGAGCTCGGCGACCGCCAGTGGCGCGAGCAGCTCGAGGCCCATCACACGCTCGCCCGAGGCACGTACTGAGCGGGTGCTGCCTCGCGTCAGGCGAACGGATCGACGATCTCCAACCCCTCGATGCGCAGTGCGGGCTGCAAGTCTTCCGTGTAGAGCAGGCTGCACCCCGAGCGCAGGGCGGCCCGGATGACGAGCGAGTCCCAGAAGGAGATCTGATGCAGACGGTGTAGATCGATCGCTCCCAGAATATCGGAGAGATCGACGAGCACGACGTCGAAGCGGGCGAAGAGCTCGATCTTGCGCCGTGCGAGGCGGGCGGGGACCCCCAGCTTGCGTGTCGCTGCGGAGAAGTACTCCTGCAGGATCTGCGTCGAGAGGACCCCGCTGCCGTCCAGCCGTGTGCGGTGGAGCAATTCCAGCGCTCTCGACTGTTTGACGGGCGCGTCGGCGTCGTCCGTGTAGACCAGGACATTCGTATCGAGGAAGCTACGCGCGCTCATGGAGCTCGTCGCGGTCGAACCGCCAGCCCGCGGAGCGGCCGCCGCTCTCGAGTGAGAGCCGAGCGAGCTCCTGCATGTCGCGCTCGGGATCGCTCTGCGCGGTGAGGTGCTCCAGGTAGTCGCGTATCAGCTGGTTCAGGCTCTTGCCCATCGAGCGAGCGACCCCCCGAGCACGCTCCACCACCTGGCGATCGACCGAGAGAGTGACGTTCATTGTTGCCTCCTTTAACACAGCTTACGTGCGCACGTATTGCCTGTCAAACCGGCTCCTCCCCGGTCAAGACACAACGGACGGCGGCCTCGAGCAGCCGCCC